>JBFHPZ010000025.1:0-13525 GCA_041592495.1 Gammaproteobacteria bacterium
GGTGGATTGGAGCGACTATAACCATAGTAAAGATTGATGGTGGTTTGGGTTTCGGAATTATCGCTCACACTATAATGGGTGGGTTCATCTGCATCATAGTTGTCGGCATTCATATCATTTTCGGTTTCACCGATCTGCCCGTTATGGGGAACCAGATCAGACACGTCGATAAGCAAATCGGCAATACAGGTCCAGGTTGCCAGTGCGGACACCATAAATTTGGTGGTTTGATAACCGTTGCGGAAGATATCGTCATCTTCGACACCAATATAACTACAGGGCTGACCTGTACCTGAAGTGGTTGCTGCCAAAGGTGCGTTGGCGACTTTCTGCATACTGCTTGTCTTGCTGCTGGTTACACCACTACTGCCACCGGTCATGCTATCGGGGATTTGCATATCCAGTGTGATACCGTTTGCCGGGGTGCTGGTGCTGCTATCACCACAGGCAACCAGCAGTGAGCTGCCGGCTAAAATAATCGGAAGCCATATTTTATGAGTAAACATAATATTCTCCTTGAACAATCCCGATTCGTATTCGGGTTATGTTTTGTGATTAAATTGATTTCGTATAGGAAGAGACAGGGAATGCCTGGATATTTGAAAAAAATAATGCCGCGATTTAATCACTCAGCTCATTTTTTTAATCAGAAAAAATTTTTTCAAATCGAATGATGTTTAGCGTCTATTAATAGTAAACAGGAATAACAATCGAGACATTTGTGAGAACATCTATTCATATACCTGGATTGATCCTGCTGATTAGCGGCTTGTTAATCAGCTCAGGCCATGCACAAAACGGTGTACTGGTACCTCCAGATGATCCGCGACAATCCATTACCTACTGGAAAGACCATACCCTGTCTGCCACCAATGATCCCCTGATCCAGCAAACACATGAGATATTCTCAGTCTTATTACGGGCCTGGGACAGCTCCCGCCTGGAACCGGGCCTCTATGTGGTGAATTCCACCGCGGGCCCCTGGGCCGCTTCGCTGGCAGATGGCAATATTCTGCTCAGCCGGCATGCCATCGAAACCTGTATGAAGTACGGCAATCAGCGCGGTGAGCACCTGCTGGCGTTTGTGCTGGCCCATGAACTGGCCCACCAGCGCGCCGATGATCTCTGGCATCAGCGTTTTTTCCGCATGGTGGGCAGCCAGAGCCCGAATACCCAGACCAAAATCCTGCGCGGTTTAAGCCTGGATGCCGACCAGTTGCAGCAACTGGAACAGAAAGAAGCACAGGCGGATCATGATGGCCTGATTCTCATGTCCAGTGTGGGCTACGACCCGCACCAGGTGCTGGATCGCAAGGACTTTTTCACGGAATGGGTGGAGAACATCTGGCAAAGCTCCTGTAAGGAAGTCAGCGATGCCACACTGGCCAATGCCTGTCGCCAGGCGCAATCCCGGGCACTACGGGCTCAGTTGCAGCTGGATACCGTAGCATCCCAGGCCATGCTGTATGAAATGGGTGTGCAAGCGTTTGTAGCCAGGCAATATCAGCAGGCGCGACATTATTTCACCGTGTTTGGCCGCGATTACCCCAGCCGCGCCGTGATCTCCGCGCTGGCCATGACCTATCTGGCGGAAGCCATTGAAATTCAGCAGACATTATTAAAACAGGCCGATCTGGATCAGCCAGGATTTTATTACCCGTTGATACTGGATGCCTCCGTTCTGGCGCAAACACGCAAGCCTGCATCTGGCAAGCGCGGATCCAGTGATCATGGTGCAAGACTACAACAGCGGTTGCAGCAACTGGTTGACCAGGGCATAAAACAACTGGAACGGGCCATTGAACTGGAACCGGATTATAAAACCAGTTATCTCATGTTAGGCAGTGCCTATTTGCTAGCCAACAACAGCTACATGGTGCGCGGCGTTGTACAGGGTCGTTACATTCCCCGCTTTGGCGAAGATGCATCCACCGCATTACTGCTGGCGATGACACGTGCAATCGAAGGCAAGCCACAGGCGGCACAACAGGAATTTAAATCTTTATTAAAACAATTAGTAAACACAAAAGTTGCAACCGGCCTGCCGGAGAACCTGCTTAAATACAGTGCGTTTTATAACAGTGCCGCCAATGACATATTCATTGGTGATCATGCAAGCGCCCTATCAAGCTGGCAACAACTGGCACGTGAGGCACAAGCCTCAGGCAATTCACTCCTGTTCAGATTGGCATTAAGCCAAATCAAACCAGCAACACCTGCCGCTTCGAATGTTTTATCAGTGGCACCGGTTGTTCATGGTTTAAGATTAGGCGATCACTATCCCGCCAGGAACAAACAGGATCGCGTAAGTGATTTATGGATTGAAGGTGACAAGTTCAATGTTTTCAGAAACAGTCTTGGCAGTCACTACATTGTCAGCGACAAGGGAAAAATAATCAGCGCCTGGCAAGAAACCGAAGGCTCGATTGAAAATTTATTATCCATTGGTGACAAACCGGATCGACCATTAAAAGCCCTGGGTTTACCTGATCGACACTTGCATATGCTGAGTGGTGATTATCTGGCGTATGATCGTTATGGCCTGGCCCTGCATATTAATCAGAACAAGGTACAGGGCTGGTTTCTGTACTAAAAAAGAACAACA
This sequence comes from Gammaproteobacteria bacterium, assembly GCA_041592495.1. GTDB lineage: Bacteria > Pseudomonadota > Gammaproteobacteria > SZUA-229 > SZUA-229 > JBFHPZ01. Next base: position 2,606 of record JBFHPZ010000025.1, read on the forward strand.
TATGGAATATGTCGCAGAACATGCCAGAATACATCTGTATAACTATGCTTTTGTCATCCCGAGCAACGCCGAGGGATCTTAACTGCTTGAAAATGGTGCTAGCTTCAAACATAAGATATCTCCACTTCGGTCGAGATGACAACTGATCAAATATTTTAAAAATTAGTCCGGCTACACCATTTTAAGAAAGATTTAATCAGGCCAGATATTGCAAAATCCACGCGCGCAAAAACCAGCATCAAACCAGGACCAGCTAACGCTGGCACAATCGGCTGCGTCTGGTGAAAAAAACGCCCGTGAAAAGGTCAATCAACTGGTGCAACCATTGATCGATTTTCAAACATCACGCTTCTGCAAACGATTTTGCAATGAAAACCAGTACCTCTATCGCTGCACATTAAAACCGCCCATGGGTACCATGCATCCCGATGCCGCATGGTGCGAATGGGGCAACGCCAGTTTCGGCTGGATGCTGAATGACTTAAGCCATGAAAATCGTTTGTTAAAATACCAGGGCATTAATGGCGCCAGCCTGTTTGATTATTTTTATCAAATCGCCAATTCACTGCCCTTTTATGAACGCTGGAAAGACTGGCGATTCGGGCGCAAGGTTCATGTTCCTACATTTATTCAGGCGCTGTCGCCGGATGCCGCCAGAGTGTTTCTGGCACTCAGAGCCGGTGACGATATTGCCATGATTGCGCAAAAAATCTCGCGACCCGTGGCTGAAGTTGAGCATCTTGCCCAATCGATTGTGTGTGTACTAACAAAGAAGAAACGCCTTCACCTGTTGAACCCGCCTAAACTGGTATCCATGACGGAATCTTCTGATGACTCAGGATCCGATCACAGCGACAGACAAATTGAACTGGCCAGCTATGATGAGCCCATCGAGCTACAGGAAGATAAACAGCGATTACAACAAGCCTGGTCACAACTCGATGCGGTGGAACAATTTGTACTGGAAGCATTGGTCATTGACGATCAGGATGCAGAAGATGTTTTGGCGGCATTACGCAAACTGCAACTGAGCATTAAAAAAGGCGTACCGGCAGATCAAACTAATCGCCAGCAATTATATTATTTCCGCCGCAAAACCCTGGCCAAACTGGCGGAGCACATGAATGAATAATTTTTTTCAAAAAAACCAACATTTATTGTCTTATTAATACATAACAGCGAACCAACAACGAGCATGACTTTGAACGATCATCCTGAACTGGCAACATTAAAAAACTACCTGAATAACAGTGCGGCAGCCGAGTTCAGTAGTTTGCGATTACATCTTGCCCAGTGTTCGGAATGTCGTGCTCAGCTTGAAGGTTTAATGGGAGTACAACAAGTATCCAGGCTATCTTCTTCCGATACATCAAAAATGGACGTTCTTACTGAACAACAACACCAACAAATCGCAGATTATATTGATGGTCGCCTGAGTGATGCCGAACATCAGCAGCAAGACGCATTCATTCATTCCAATCCTTCAGCCATGAAAGCGGCATTGCATTACGCCAGCCATAAATCAGCGATGGATAAGACGTTGTTAAAAGACGAGTCACCACCGGTATCCGACCCAGTTACGGGTAACCATCAACTGCAAGCTCATGTGCTACAGAAACTGAAACAACTGCTCAGGTTTCAGGCGCCGGTGTGGTTAACCGTACCCGCCACCGCTGCTTTGGTGGCTTTGTTAAGCGTTAACTTATTTGATCAGCCATTATATGAACAAGCACCCTATACCATTGCCAGTTATCAGGACAATGCCGTTATACAATTCCGTTCCAAAGACCATTTACCGGGCATAGGTTTTTTTGCCAAATCGGCACAACAGTCTGAAGCCTATGATAGGCTTAAGGTATCGGTATCCAGAGACAAACGCTTTACCATGGAATGGCCACCTGTTCCAGGCGCATTAAACTATAGCCTGCGTTTACAAATGTTCGACCATGGAAACAAAATAGTTGTGGGCGAAGTGACAACAGAAACAAACTCGGCGGTTATTTCTACCCAACACGATAATATTTATCATCGTTACGAATGGGTATTATCCGGAGAGACCCGTGATAATCGCGTGTTTCTTGCCAGTGGTGGATTTGTCATTAATCATTCAGATGAGGGTGTCATGAAATGAGGTTCAGGTTATCCATTGCCTTATTGTTCATAACTCAGTGTTTATTATCTGCAATTGCTTTCACTGCTTCAGCCGATAATTCCCGCGGCATTGCACTACAACCCATTGAACCAAAAACCACAACACCTGTAACCCAGGGTGTTTATCGGGCATTGATCATTGGCAACAATAATTACAATGATCAGGATGGATTATGGAAACCCTTAAAGACCGCCGTATCCGATGCCCGCGCCGTAAAAGATCTACTGGAAAGCGCCTATGGTTTCAGCGACGTTAAGGTGCTTGAAAATGCAACGCGTCGCGATGTGTTGCAGGCATTTGAATCTTTGTCGCAAAAAGTATTACCCGATGATCATGTGCTGGTGTATTACGCCGGCCATGGCTTTATGGAAACAGATACCAACAGGGGTTACTGGGTACCGGTGGATGCAAAGGGCAGAGACAATACAACTTTCCTGCGCAATTCAACCATACGGGATGAGTTAACCACCATTGCGTCTCGCGCCAAACACACTTTACTCATATCCGATTCCTGTTTCAGCGGCAGCTTGTTGCGCCGCGGCACAAGAGGCGCTCCGGATGCATCCAACAGCGAGCAATATTATAAAAAAGTCGCCAATAAAAAGAGCGTTCAGATCATGACAGCCGGCGGTGTTGAATATGTCGATGATAAATACCAGTCCTCCGATCACTCACCTTTCACTTATTTTTTAATTAATGAATTAAAAAATAATGACCGCCCCATGCTGACACTTAGTGAACTCTCTACCAATGTAGAAAAAGCCGTGGCCAATAATGTTGATCAGGTACCCGAATCCGGCGTGTTACAGGGCGCAGGTGACGAGCTGGGTGAATTTATTTTCATCAAGATGGATCTGGTAGTGGATGGCGTACCTGCAGACAAGGTAAAAGTACAGGTTAATGTTAAACAGGGTGACGGAGCACCAGCCAATACACTTAACACTGCGCCCGTTCGCCCCGTGCCCGACAATAAAATCCGGAGAAAAGAAATTCTCCCTGTTCCTACTTTATAAATTGTTGAGATGAATCATGCGTAACAAAATAGTATTTTTCAGTTTACTTTCGACTGTATTCTGCATGCCAAACGCATTTGCTGAACAAAGCATTACACTGGGTGTAAAACTACTCGGCACAGGCTGGGAAGGTGACAATGGCGCAGTCTCCAGCAGCTTTAACAGTGATGAAGGTGGACAGCTTGCCTTCAGCGCCTCCTATCTCCAGGACAAGTTTTATGCCGGCATCAGCCTGCAAAACGGAGAGTACAAGTTTAGCGGCGCTGCTCCGGACCAATTCACACCCAGCAGCCGCATCAGCACCAGTAATGTAGACATAGAACATCGGGAAATCGATCTGCTGGTGGGCTACTATTTCTGGCAACAGGTTTCGCTGTTTGCAGATATAAAAGGTGTCAGCAATACCTGGTCGAATAACGACTATAAACAGAATTTCGGCGGCCTGGGTTTTGGCGCTTCAGGTTATCTGGCGCTTAACAATGACTGGACCGGATTTGGCTCAATAGGTTTTGTTGGCCGTGGCGACATCAAGGATGATAATGATGTAAAAGTGGGCGATGGCACCAGTAGCGCACTGGAGATCGGTGCGATTTATCGCATAGACCCGAATAACACAATTAATTTGGGCATGAAATTTCGCAATTACAGATTCGAATATCTCGACAACACGAAACAGGATTATTCTATAAACGCCTTGTTTTTTGGCTACAACCATAGCTTTACACTTTAACGCCTGAAACCATATCAATGGCAGTAATAACCAAACTCAATAAACCGGGTTATCATTTTATATTCTGTATAATGATAACCGGCTTCTTCTGCAACACGGGTCTGGCTCAGGACGCAAAAACACAAAACAACACGGTTGAACCCGTCAACATTGAAATCACAACACACCTTGGGGATCAGCAGAGTTTCGTTGAACATGATGTCATTTCATTTTTTATCAGTCTTGATAAAGCAGCGTATCTCTATGGGTTTTACCAGGATGCCTCTGGCCATGTATTTCAGTTGATGCCCGGCAAGGCACAGCCTGAGCATTATTTTCAACCGGGTTTTTATATTCCCTTCCCGCCGCAAGATTCTACATTCCAGTTTGTGGTACAGGCACCTTTTGGTAAGGAACAGCTATGGATGTTCGCCTCGGAACAGGGCCGACTTGAATTTAAGGGCAAGGACACCGGCCAGGGAATAAAACAGCTGGAGTTAAATTATCAGGAATTGACTGATTACATTCGGGCTGCATCCCGTCAACAATTCGGTAGAGCCTCATTACTAATTCACACACGTAGCCGCTAACTTTTGCCGATTCAGGGCATCAGCCCATCAATTGCTACGATAATGTTATTTTTTTCCTATAATTACCTGTAATACAGCTTTAACCAGCACTTCACGCAAGCTGATATTGCCTGTAGCCTGTTAGCTTTTTACCAAGCCTGCAAATATAAATTTACTTTTGCTGAGAATTCAGCCATAAAACACAACAAAAACCCTGGCGACAACGGTTACGCATGTGATGATTAAGCTTTACCTTACTCATTTATAGGCGGACCAGTCGATGACTATTGAATTACACTGGTTTATAAAAATTTGTCTTCCAACCGCTCCGTACTACACTGCATGTTGAACCGGGAGGTTCTGTGATTGCGATAATCGGCCGAATCTGTGTTTTTTTATCACTGATTGCGGGAATACAATTCAACCCGGCAATCGCTGAACCGGCACCTCTGATTATCGGCATTCACCCTTATCTTCCGGCCAGTGAAATCAATAATCGATTCCAGCCACTGGCTGACTATATTGGTAAACAAATGAACACTCAGGTGACTATACGTGTCGGCAGTGACTATGATGATCATGTTCGCGCCTTGGGTTCAGGCCTTGTGGATATCGCTTTCATGGGACCTTCTCTGTATGTCAAGCTGGTAGATTCATATGATAGTCAGTGGCCGTTACTTGCGCGCCTTGAGGTGGATGGCAAACCCGAATTGTATGGCGCTATTGTTGTGCGTCAGGACAGCCCGCTGCAAACCCTGGCCGATCTAAAGGGTCATGATTTTGCGTTCGGCGATCCGAATTCCACCATGAGCCACATCGTACCCCAGGGAATGTTGCAGGAAGCGGGTGTTCCCCTGTCTGCACTCCGTAGCTTTAAATTTCTCGGTGCACACAAAAATGTGGCCCTGGGGGTTCTGGCAGGAGACTATGATGCCGGTGCAGTGAAAATGGAAATATTAAAGGAATACGCACATCGCGGATTACGATTGCTAGCCCGTTCACCGGCCGTATCAGAACATGTAATGCTTGCCCGTCAAGACATGCCGGCAAAACAGATTGATCAATTACGTCAAATTCTTTTGAATTTAAAAAACACACCGGAGGGTAAACACGTCATGTCATCCATCCATACAGGCATGACAGGTTTTGCGCCTGTGGTTGATGCGGATTACAGCAGCTTGCGTGTACTGATGCACGCTATTGAAGCCGGTAAATAAGCTCGTGTTATCACGCTCTTTAATCAAGTACTGGCTGTTATCTCTGGTTTGCATGCTGACGTTAATCATTGCAGCAGGATTACTTGTACAGCAACAATTTGAAAAGCATTTGCAGGAAGACTATGCAAATACTGAACGTGAATTGAATCTGCTATCTACACTGGTGCAACTGCATTTACAGGAAGGTAATTACCAGTATCTGGAAGAAACCTTGCACCAGTTTGGCCTAAACGATCCAGATATTGTTGAATTACAACTGAGGGCTGCAAGCGGCTTCAACCTGGCCAGCTATCAACGACAGTTATCTCCCGAGCACCCGCATCACCTTCAACAAACAATCGACTATTCCTACCGTGGCAATGCCACCCTGACAGTTGAGCGTGATATGGCGAAGGCTTACGCCCACCGAACACAACTGATAATCCAACTATTAAGCGGTTTAATCGTTGTTGGTGCGCTGCTGGGATTTCTGTTTTATGCCATTGTGTTACGTCAACGTGAGACCAGGTTGTTATTGGTAAAAACGCATGAACTGGATAAGGCCAACCAGGCACTGACCGCTGAAAACATTCAGAGACAACATGCGGAAGAAGCGCTTTTTGATGCCAAGGAACATGCCGAGGTTACATTGCAGTCCATTGGTGATGCTGTAATTACCACGGATACTGACGGACTTGTGACTCAACTTAACCCGGTAGCACAGCAACTCACCGGCTGGACCCAGGCCGATGCAATAGGCCAACCCCTCAACAGGGTATTTCACATTATCAATAGCACAACTCGCCAGCTTGTCGCCAACCCGGTTGAACATGTGCTGGCAACCGGGCAAATTGTCGGCCTGGCCAATCACACCTCACTCATTGCACGCAATGGCGCCGAACACCAGATCGCAGACAGTGCTGCCCCCATACTCAACAAGGCGGGACAAACCACTGGCGTAGTACTGGTATTTCACGATGTCAGCGAGCAATACCACCAGCAGGCGGAACTTGCATCCCGCGAGGTCGAACTACGCAAGATCACCAACATCCTGCCCGGTCCGGTAACACGAGTAGATGCAGAGGGCCGTTTTGTATTTGTCAGCGATGTTTATGAAACCTGGTTCGGAAAACGTCCCGAAGATGTAATGGGACTCACTCAGCTTGAAGCCATTGGACCTGAGTTGTATTCGCAATTTGAGCCCTGTTTCAAACGCGCTCGCGCCGGTGAAACAGTAAGCCTCGAAGTCAGCCTGCCGGATTCGTCTCACGGAAAACGCCATGCCCTGTTCCATGTTATACCCAATATTGCCGAAGATGGCACCATGAGCGGCTATTACACCATAGGCATCGACATCACCACCCTTAAACAGGCGGAAGCTGATGCCCAAAATCTGCGTGAACAGTTACTGCAATCCACCAAAATGGAAGCCGTTGGCCACCTCACTGCCGGTATCGCCCATGACTTTAACAATATGTTGGCGTCAATTATTGGCTTTACCGAACTCACACAACAGGCACTCGCCACCGGTGCATCAATTCAATCCGCTGAATCCTATTTGACGGCTATTATGAAAGCCAGCAACCGTGCCAAGGAACTGATTGCACAAATGCTCACCTTCAGTCGCAAGTCACCCAAAACAACAGATGACATACCGGTAATAAAGTTGTCACCCGTCATCAATGAAGTGGTCGCCCTGTTGCGATCCTCCATCCCCAGTACCATCGGCATCAACTGCAATATCGCCGACGACAATCTTCATGCCTGCATCCAGGATGTGCACTTGCACCAGATCATGGTCAACCTGGGTATTAATGCGCGGGACGCCGTAGGAGAATACGGCGAAATCGACATAAGCCTGTCGACAGATCACAGTAACAATGTCATCTGCTCATCATGCAGGCACCGGTTTAGTGGTGACTATGCACAAATCACCGTACACGATAACGGCAAAGGCATATCAAATGACATTATCAGCAACGTGTTCGACCCCTTCTTCACCACAAAAGGCGTTGGTAAAGGCACGGGAATGGGATTGTCTGTGGTACATGGATTAGTGCATTCCGCGAACGGACATATTCATATTGATTCCAGTGAAACAGGCAGCACCATCACCATATTGTTACCCTTGGCCACACCAAAAATACCGGATGAACCAGCAGCCCCCAGCCAATTAACTATGCCGCCGGAATTATTGGCAGATGCCCATATTATGGTAGTGGATGATGAGCCCGACATAGGCAATATGCTAAGTGAAACCCTGAACCTGCAAGGTGCAGAGGTAAGCGTATTCACCAACCCACGGGAAGCGCTGAAAGCATTTGAAAATAATTCAGAAAAATTTGATCTGGTGATTACGGATGAAACCATGCCAGGTCTATCCGGCATGCATCTGGCAAAACAAATGATGGCAATGAAACCTGCATTACCCGTTATTCTCTACACCGGTTACAGCGAACACGCCACCCAGGAAGCCGCTGAAGCCTACGGCCTCGCCGGCTTCTTTTATAAACCACTCAAGATGAATGAACTACTGCTGAAACTCCAGCAATTGATTGCGAAAACAAAAAAACACTAGCCTGTATTGCACGCGAACACAGCACGAGCAGGATGCGGTAAGGCACGAACCGCATCGGTCGAGTTTCTTTTAGTTAGCGCATTGCTTTTATACTGCTCGGTGCACTTCGCTGTGAAAAAACGTATGTCGATTGCAATCTTTTCTCTGCGGTATTCCGTCATGGTCTCTTCAATAAGGCACCGGTTGTTATTCTGAGAGTGTATCGCGATTGATGCGGTTCGTACCTCACCGCATCCTACGTGCTGATAATAGCGAATTCCGTGATATAACCCTGATTAGTGTTATGGGCGAACTTAACTTAATTTAGTTTGTAAAAACAATATATAAATAATGGCGCAAAATGCCACATAAACTAAGCCCCCAACTCTACCAGCATACCGCCCAAATATTTTTACTAAATAATTAAATTTTTCTGTTATTTCACTTATAAGCCATACTGATGCAGCCCATAAACATAACAGAATCCAATTGAGTGCAGATAAATCTGGGTATTCAGCACTTATTGTCCAATAAAGCACTAAAGCTGCAACTACAAATACAATTATAGGTAGTGCTCTTGTTACTATTATGTTCCAAATAATTATTACTCCTGGCGATAAGTTAAATGGTGCGCTGCTTTATGCGCGTCCGAGCGTAGCGATTTAAACGACTTGTCATACAATTTATTTTTCTTTTACTGGTTCTGTCAAAAATGTTGTTGCTGTAAACAGATGTGGCTTTAATAATAAAAGAACACCTGCATATAATAACCACAAAACAAATAAGAATGTGTTTATGCTGATTTCGTAGTTATATATAGATAATATAGTATCGCTATTTCTTGTGAAGAATATAGGAAGGTATAAAAGCATAGTAATTATTAACCATCTGTAATGCTCTTTTGATAGTTTTTGTTTGGCCAGTAAGCCTGCTTGTATATTCCTCCCGCACTTCGGGCAAAGAAACCCTACTTTGTATCCTTTATCATAAGCATCGATGGTTTCTGTTGCTGGAAAAGTCTTTTTACAATAATAGCATTCGTATTTAATTGTCATGATTATTATGCATAACAGCGTGATAGACCGGGCCCATACGGTCCGTTTATCACTCAATGGGTTAATTATTTATTGGGTAAGTTTTACCAGATAATTCAGATGCTTGCCAGCAAATACTCTTGATATCGAAATCAGGAAAGTCGGACCCGCTTTTCACCTATCCAGATATGTGAATGACTGGTCTTGAGATTACATATAAGGAATTTTAAATTGTCCGTAGGTTGGGCTGAGGTACGAAGCCCAACATAATCCAGGGTAATTGCTGAGCTTCACAAGTTCAGCGCCAACCTACATAAAACAATCTCCTGCTTAGTTGCTGTCTATATGCTTTTTCTACAGAGGGACGGCTATGCGGTGAAAGCAAGCAGTTTATGTTTTCTAATTACCATTATCAGGACTAAACGGGCCAACTTTGCTTTCGTGTTCCCACGCCGATTTAACCAGCCTCACATCAATTAATCAGCTGATACCTTGCAAAGCGAATGATGCATTGCTTGACACAGGACTGACCGCAACTGTAAAGTGCGTCCACGTTTTTGCTTCAGGTGTCCTGTGCCCCAGTACAGGATTAAACGGGAATCAGGTACGTGCCTAGCACTAGTCCTGAGCTGCCCCCGCAACGGTAAGTGAGTGAATACTGGCATCAAGCCACTGTGTGTAAACATGGGAAGGCGTCAGTCGGCAACACCCCTCACAAGCCCGGAGACCGGCCTCAAGCACGCCATAGTGGACTGCGGAGGGCGGTTCGGTGTCAGCTCTCCAGCGCACCATTCCCCTCTTTCTCCGCAGCCCTAACCCTTAATTGCACGGGCGGTGCACAGGAGAAAGTTACATGCTTCACGCTTCATTCCGATTTAATCTGCTTACGTTTTGCCTGGTCGCTTCCGGCCATGTCATGGCAGAAACCCAAACCCTCAATCCCATTGTTGTCACAGCGACTCGTACAGCACATTCCGTTGAAGACACATTAGCGCCGGTCACATTAATCACCCGCGCCGATATTGAACAATCGCAGGCGCAATCACTGATGGATTTGCTGGCCGGATTACCGGGCATGGATATCAGCACACAAGGTGGTCTGGGTAAAAATACCAGCCTGTTTTTACGCGGCACCAATACCGGCCATACTTTATTTCTGATTGATGGTGTTCGCGTGGGCTCGGCCACCCTGGGCGCCACAGCCATTGAACATATTCCCTTACAACATATTGATCGCATAGAGATTGTCCGTGGCCCTCGTTCGAGTTTATATGGCTCGGAAGCCATCGGTGGCATAGTGCAAATATTTACTCGCCAGGGCGGCGACACTACTCGCGCCAATGTTAGCGCCGGTTATGGAAGCTATGCCACATCCGAACTTGCCGCAGGCGTTAACGGCCCTGTGAGTTCCGGTTATTACAATATTCAAACTGCATTTACTGAAACAGATGGTATTGATGTTCACGACACCGGTCATCCGGATGAAGACGGTTACCGCAATCGATCTTTAAGTGCGTCATTTAATCACGGTATCGGCACCTATGGCGATATCGCATTACATTTGACACACAGCGAAGCAGATAACGAATATGACAATAGTTACGATGCTACAGCCATTAACAAAAGTCATACCCTGCAAAATATTATTAGCAGTGATTTTAAATTTTTTGTTGGGAATAAGCTGGATAAC
>JBFHPZ010000026.1:0-13148 GCA_041592495.1 Gammaproteobacteria bacterium
GTGACCGCCCACGGTAAAAAGATTCCCAGGGATCACAGCGTGTGGCTCGCCGGTCGTCCGGTGCCGGTGAATGAAAAAGGTGAGTTCGTTGTCGATGAAATTTTCCCCAGCGGTTTCCATACGGTCGAAGTAGCGGTGCTGGATCAGGAAGGCAACGGTGATTTATTCCTGCGCGAACTGGAAATGCAAAAGAGTGACTGGTTCTATGTCGCCATTGCCGATGTCACCATTGCAAAGGATAGTACCAACGGGCCCGCCGAACTGGTCACCGGCGATAAAACCCATTACGACAATGATTTGAATGTCGATGGCCAACTGGCGTTTTATTTAAACGGCAAGTTCGGTGAAAACTGGGAATTAACCGCCAGTGTCGATACCCGTGAAGGACCACTCGACGAAGCATTCAGTAACTTCCTTGATAAAACGCCGGATGCCCTGTTCCGCCGTCTCGATCCCGATTATTACTATCCCACCTTTGGTGATGACAGCATTGTTGAAGAAATGGCGCCCACTCTTGGCAAGATGTACATCAAGATCAAGAAGAACAGCAGCTTTGGTATGTGGGGTAATTTCGAAATCGATTATACCGATACCGATCTGGCCCACATCGATCGTGATTTGTACGGCGCCAATGGTCATTATGAAAGTGATGGCTCCACATCCTTCGGTGAAAAACGTTTAATGGTCGATGGTTATGCAGCGGAACCGGGCACCATTTCCGGTCGTGATGAATATCGCGGCACCGGTGGTTCCCTATACTTCCTGCGTCATCAGGACATACTGGTTGGATCAGATCGGGTGCGCATCGAAGTTCGTGACAAGGATTCCGGCATTGTCATTGGCGTGAAGAATTTAGTCAGCGCACTGGATTACGATATCGATTATATCCAGGGTCGCATCCTGTTAAGCGAACCGCTGGCGTCAACCGCCAGTGATAACTTACTGGTGGATAGTGGCTCTGTCAGCGGCAATCCGGTTTATCTGGTGGTGCGTTATGAATACACACCGGGCTTCGAAGATTTAAACGATATCGCCGTCGGTGGCCGTGTACATTACTGGTTCAACGACACAGTGAAAGTCGGCATGACAACCAGCAGGCAGGAAGAAACCGGCAATGAAAGCACCCTGAACGGTATGGACTTAACCGTGCGTAAAAATGCCGGCACCTGGATCAAAATGGAAATTGCATCCACGCAAGGCGCAGGTTCAGGCGCACTGAATTCCAACGACGGTGGTTTCAGTTTCAATGATCTGGATACCGGTTTTGGTAACGACATAAAAGCCGGCGCCTATCGCATCGATACCAGCGCACGACTCGACGATTTCATCGAAGGCCAGCGGGGTACCGCCACCTTCTATGCACAGAACCGTGAAGCCGGATTCTCTGCACCGGGCCAGTTAACTACCACCGATATTCAGCAGTTCGGTGGTACAGTCAACATGCCCATCACTGACAGAATCAGTTTGAATGTGAAGGCGGATCAAAAAGATCAGCAAAATTCTCTGGAAACCGCATCACTGGATGTGGATGCCGGTTATCAACTGGATGACAACTGGCGTTTGAGTGCCGGCAGCCGTATCGAAACCCGCAAGGATAATTCCACCACAGTGCCGCTGACGCAAGAGCAGGGTGATCGAACCGATCTCGCATTCGAAGCCGCCTACGATTCCAGAGAAGACTGGACTGCCTATGGTTTTGCACAGGTCACCGCAAACACCACCGGTAATCGTGAAGATAATAATCGCGTCGGTGCCGGTGGTTCTGTGCTAGCAACCGAACGTTTGAAACTCGATGGTGAACTCTCCGCAGGCAACACCGGCACCGGTGCTAAAGTCGGCACAGATTATTTAGTATCTGATCGCACTAATATGTATTTGAATTACACACTGGAAAATGAACGCGCCGATAACGGCCTGCGTTCACGCAAAGGCAACATGACCACCGGTGCACGTTCACGTTACACAGATACCACCAGTGTCTATGCCGAAGAACGCTATGCACATGGAGATGTGCCCACCGGTTTAACCCACGCACTGGGTGTTGATATAGCACCGAATGATAAATGGAATTACGGCGCCAGCCTCGAAATGGGCACACTGGAAGATCAAAACACCGGCGCTGAAATTTCGCGCCAGGCACTGGGAGCAACGGTGGGCTACAGCTTCGAAGCCGTAAAATATTCCGGTGCGCTGGAAATGCGAACAGATGAAACCCAGAATGCAGACTTAACCGAAACCAAACGTGATACCTGGTTGTTAAAGAACAGCGTTAAATATCAGCTCGATCCCGACTGGCGATTCATCGGCAAGTTAAACATGTCCGAAAGCACCAGCTCGCAGGGTGAATTCTACGACGGTAACTTCATCGAAGCCGTTATGGGTTATGGTTATCGTCCGGTGAAAAATGATCGCTGGAATACCCTGTTGAAATACACCTACTTCTACAATGTGCCTACAGCGGAACAGGTCACCGTAGAAAACACCGCAGCGGAATACATACAGAAGAGCCACATTTTTGCCATCGACACCATTTACGATTTAACCCAGCGCTGGAGCCTCGGTGGTAAATACGCCTATCGTCTGGGCCAGTTAAGTCAGGAACGCGTCGATCCCGAATTCTTCGACAGCCGCGCCAGCTTATACGTACTGCGCGCCGACTGGCACTTCACCCATCGCTGGGATGCGTTAATCGAAGCCCGTCTGTTAGATTTACCCGATGCACAGGATCAACGCAGCGGTATGTTGCTGGGCATCTATCGCCACGTAGGCAAAAACTTCAAATTCGGTTTGGGTTATAACTTCACCGACTTCTCCGATGATCTCACCGACCTGGATTACGACAGCCAGGGATTCTTTATAAACATTATTGCCAAGATGTAAATCATTGCCATCGTGAGCGAGGGCCAGGGAAAAGATTGAACCACAGAGGACACGGAGGTACACAGAGGTTTTCTAATGCTTGTCATCTCGACCTTGCGGAGAGATCTTAAACCCAGACTTTCCACTATTTCCAAACATTTAAGATCCCTCGCGATGCTCGGGATGACATGTGCACAGAAATATAAGTCATTCCTGATGTAAAAAAGCGTTTCACAGCCCGACTTTATAATGTGTATTATCGAAACAAATAAGTTTGGCGCTGCCTGTTACGGTAATCGGCGGCGTTCGTATATTACTGGGATAGGCGGTGGCCGCCTAATATAATGTTATGTGTAAAAAGGAATAAAAAATAATGCTTGGAAAGTCATCCCCAGAAAATATTCTTAAGGAAGTCGACATTTATCTTTCTGATACTAACGCTCCTGACTACGTTGCAATACAAGTATTAAATAAAGGAATAAAAGCTTATCCAGACAATAAAGAATTAAAAGAAAAACTCAAAGAACTAGAAGCAAAATCAGGCATCAACGTTCATCATTCTTCGCCAAAAATCTTATATGCTGTCTTGGTTATTACAATAAGCCTAATGGGGCTTGGCTTGTTATATACATATTTTACAGGTAAAACTTACGACTCAGGTTTGTATATAGGCATCTCCTTTCTTTTAATAGCCTTAATAATATTTAATCAGTATCGTAAAGAAAAATAGAATGCTAAAAACACATAACAATCAGCTCCAGCAGAAACCGGGCCAGAGGTTTTTTTTGCTGTCATCTCGACCTTGCGGAGAGATCTTATACCCAGACTTTCCACCACATCCAAACATTTAAGATCCCTCGCGATGCTCGGGATGACATGTGCACAGAAATATAAGTCATTCCTGAGCAAAACCGGGTCAGAGAGCAATTTCTTCTGATATTAGAAACAACTGCTCTCTGACACCTATTATTAAAGAGGGTGTGGGTCCGAATTCATTCGGACGACAACTGATTATCGTGCATTCTGTGCGAATAAATTCGCACCTACAAATGATAATTACCTTAACCCAACGGTATTGGGGTAAGAGTGTCTTGTTTCTGTTGAAAATTACATACACTAGATGGAGATTCCATGTTTAATATATCCAGTATTTATCAAAAGAAAGACGGATATACATTCGATTTCGATTATTACCTGAATACTCAAATGCCCATGTCAATAGAACGGCTTTCGGCTGCAAATGGTTTTATGGGAGTCTCTGTAGAACGGGGTGTCGAATTCGATGAACCTAAAATTGAGTCGTCCTTTGTGGCTATGTGCCATTATTATTTTGATACCCTGGAAAACTTCATGGCTGCGTTTATGCCCTATGCGGAAGAATTACAGGGCGATATAGCGAACTACACCAATATTGAACCTACCATTCAGATCAATAAAGTGGAAATCACTAAATAACCTGAAAACACATAACAGTCAGATGTTGAGAAGTTACGATGGATATAATTACTACCACTGTGGTGATTCTGGTTGCATTACTGCATGTTTATTTCCTGGTGCTGGAAATGTTTCTCTGGGATAGGCCAGTTGGTTTAAAGACTTTTGGGCACACGAAGGAAAAAGCGAAAATAACAAAAGTGCTTGCGGCGAATCAGGGACTCTATAACGGTTTTCTTGCAGTGGGTTTGTTGTGGGGCATCAGTCTTGGTTCTAATGGTACACACATCCTGGTGTTTTTCCTGATATGCATAGTGACAGCAGGTGTATTTGGTGCGTTTACAGCCAGCCGCAAAATTTTGTATATTCAGGCTATGCCTGCGTTTTTGGGTTTGGCGTTGCTTTTGTTTTCGTACTAAATAATGTTTGTGCTTATTTATTTAGAAGGATAGGGGATGGCTAAAAGCACTATTACTTACTGGAATGTTCTGGCATCAGCTAATGCAGATAAATGGGAGCCGATTGACGGTACCGATGGCATGCTGGAACACATTACGCTGGCAATGGATGCGGAAACCGGTGATTACACCCGTCTTACTCGTTTCAAGGCCGGGGCGGATACGCGTGCATTTGGCGGCAAGTCCCATGATTATCCCGAAGAAATTTATATTATCTCCGGTCGACTCTATGATGCGGCTTTTGATATGTGGCTGGAAGCAGGGCATTATGCCAGCAGGCCACCGGGAGAAGTACACGGGCCGTTTATTTGTGAGCAGGAATGTTTGGTGCTGGAAGTGTCTTATCCCGGTCAGGTAGTGAAGAATTCCGGTTCCTAATCTTTTTGTTTCATCTGTTCCTGTTGGCATGTTGGAGAAGCCCATGCTCTCCAACATGCTACTGGAATATCCCCAGAAAACCTTTGTCCTTTTTATGCTCTTTTAATAAGTTGGCGATTTCTGCAAAATTGGCCGTTTCTGCAATGGGGATTGCACGCTCACGTTTTTTATTCTTGATGTTGATATCCGCATTGGCTTTTAACAAAAGTTTAACCACTTCCGGTTTGTTATTGATGACTGCGCGTAGCAAGGCCGTATCACCATAAATGTTCTGAATGTCGGGATCCGCTTTATGTGTTAGCAATCGGCTTACAATATGATCACGGCCTGAATCCGAGGCAAGTATTAAAGCAGTGTTACCTACATTATTTTGTATGTTGATGTTTGCTTTGTTTTTAAGGAGCAGATCAACAACATTATCGCCGCCAAGCCTGGCCGCCTGGTGGAGTACGGTAAATCCATCCTTGTCTTTTAAATTGATTTCGATATCTTCATTCAGCAAGAGTTGGACAGTTTTCGCATTGTCCTGACTAACTGCATACCATAATGCGTTTCTGTTATGTTTGTTCTTTAAGGTTCTGTTACTGCCTGCGGAGAGTAGTGCTTGCAATAATTTGTAGTTGCCTTTCTCCGCGGCCAGCATAAGTGGCGTTTCCTGTTGCTGATTCTGGATATTAATATTGGCGCCGCTCTTAATGAGCATCTGGCCAATGGCAGCAGTTTGATCCAGTGATGCATAATGCAAGGGCGCGTTACCATCATTTGCTTGCGTATCGGGTTTTGCAGAATACGCCAATAACAACCTAACGATTTCAGGATTCTTGTTCTCCACGGCCCAGAAAATCGCAGTGCGCCCGGATTTATGTGCAATTTCGGTATTGGCTCCATTCTTCAGCAATAGTTCTACGATTTTGGCATCACCTTTAATAATGGCGCGTGAAAGTGCTGTATGGTTTTCGCCATCTGTATCGTTAATGGCTCGTGGGTTTTGTTTGATTAATTTATTTACCGCATCAAACTGGCCAAGCCATGCCGCAATCATAATCTCGGTCCATCCGGCATAGGCCTGATCCGTGCCTTCTGCACCGGAACGGATAGACTGTATCTGTTTCAGGCTGGCAACATTATTTTGTTTTGTATTCTTTTGTTGCGGGGTTAGTGACGCACCATGTGCTTTAAGAATATTCACCACATCTTCATGATGGTGCAGGCTGGCCAGGTCGATTGCGGTTTTACCGCTGGTATTGCGATCACTGACTTTGGCTTTTCTGGATAACAGAATATTGACCACATCACGGTGACCATTGCTTGAACTCAGAATAAGCGGGCTATTACCCAGTTTGTCATTTACATTAATGCTGGCGCCTGCTCTCAACAATGTTTTTACAATATCGGCATTACCAATTCTTGACGCAATCAATAAGGCATTATCACCATAGTTATCCTTGTGGTTAACCTGTGCCCTGTTTTTGACGAGCAATGTTGCGATTTCCGGGGTGGATTGTTCTGCAGCCATAATGATGGCTGTTTTGCCATACTTGTTGGGTTTGTTGATATTGGCTTTTTGTGCGATGAGTTCTTCAACCAGAGCCAGATCTTTTTTTAGTATGGCTTTTTCCAGGGCTTCTTCCGGTGATAGGTGATTGATGTCCAGGTTCGTGGATCCAAGATTCTCCAGTTTTCGAGTTGCCGGTTTGTAATTATTTTCGGCTGCTTTCTGGTACCAGAATCGGGCCTTATCAATTTCTCCCTGCTCTTCATAGCAGATGGCCAGATTGTATTGCGCTTTAGTGTGATTTTTTCTGGCGGCTTTATCAAACCAGTATATGGCATATTTCACATTGGCTTTTGTTCCCTTGCCTGATTTGTACATGGAGGCAAGTTGATACTGTGCTTCCACATTGTTGCTTTTAGCCAGTCGTTCGTAAATAGAATGCGCTTTTTCGTATTCACGCAGGCTGATGGCTCTTTTGGCATCATCCATGGCATCCGCATATGCATGGCTCACAGAAGTAAAAATTAATGCAACAAAAATGAAATATCTTAAAACATGAATCAACATTATCTACTCACACAAAGCACTCGCACTAGGCGGTACCATATTTGGTTTCCACTTCTATACCAATGCTCTTAAGAAATGGTGTGGGCAAAATGCCACCAGCACTTACGATGATTCCATCATTCGGTAGTTCGATAATCTTGCCTTCATTCTCAAGTTTTACCGACTTTTCCAGTATCTCGGTGACATTTGATTTAAATATAACCTGTAATCTTCCTGATGCGACGGCCTGATCGATTTTCTGTCTGTTCTTTTCCTTGGCTCGACCGAAAGCTTCGCTGCGATATGACAGCGTGACGGTGGTACCTTGTTCATCTGCAATGCTGGTCGCAGCCTCAAGCGCACTGTCACCACCACCCACTACAAGTACGTGCATGCCGCGATATTGTTCCGGATCTAATAATCGGTATACCACTTTGGGTAATTCTTCGCCGGGCACACCCAGTTTTCTCGGTGTGCCTCGACGACCAATGCACAATAGGACCGTTTTGGTTTTATAGCTGGATTTATCGGTGACGACTTCAAAGTGATCCTTATGTTTAACCACATCTTTGACATTTTCCTGGTAATTAATTTTTACATTCTTTTCTTTTTCAATTTTTTGCCAGAATTGCAGGACACTCTCTTTACGTGTTTCAGTAAACTTCATTTTGCCCGCCAGCGGAAGTTCAACCGGTGCCGTCATAACCAGTTTGCCCCTGGGGAAATTAAAAACAGTACCGCCAAGGGAATCCTGTTCCAGTGTGACATGTTTTAGTTTCTTATTCATGGCCGCTAATGTTGCTGCAAAGCCCGCTGGACCTGCCCCGACGATAACAACATCATTAAACTCCGATGGCTTACCAATACCTTTACGTTTAACGATGTAATCCATTGCTTCTACACCCTGGGTGATTGCATTGCGTATCAATCCCATGCCACCCAGTTCTCCGGCAATAAATAAACCTGGAACATTGGTCTCAAATTCCGGAGATATGTGCGGGATGTCCACACCGCGCTTTTCAGTACCGAACACCAGTGTGATGGCATCGAAGGGACAGGCAGTACGGCAGGCGCCATGACCGATGCATGAGCTGGGGTTTATCAACTCGGCCTTACCTGCAATAACCCCTAGCACTTTTTTATCGCGTTCAGGACAGGCATTAACACAGGCGGTGCAACCCTTGCAAATATTAGGGTCTATCACCGGGTGTAAAGAAGCCGGTTCCATCAAGCCGGCTTTTACATTTTCTTCTTTAATTTCAAGGCTTTTTAATTGTTTCTTTCGCTTGCTTCTGATGAAGAGTGCATAAATCAACAGGAAAGGGACACCATAAATTAGTAGCGCATAAAAATTGTTTAACATACAGATTCATCCGGAAGAATTGCACTAGCATTAATAAATTTGAACTGGCATGTGATTGTAGTCAGCACTGATAGAACATGCTTTTATTTATTATTATTTGCTTATATTAGTTGTTTTAGTTCAGCCTGTTTCTATGCTTATCGGTTACGTGACGCATCTCTCATAACGCTTCTACCAGTTTCCAACCATCTCACATTATGGGATTTATATAACATCATATACAGTGTTTCTGGGATTTAATTACCAAATATCGACTATTATACTTCATACGTTTTGAACATGGTTCAGTAGTCAGTCGTAATAAGAGCAGGGTAGTTTTATGGGAATCGTAGATCAGCAGGTTGCAACGCCCGTTTCATTTAAACCGATTGAGCAGGTGCTCAAACTCGATCTATCTGCCTATAGCCGGGCTGTTAGCACGTTTATTAATTTTGTTATTGTTATCGCTCTGATTGTTGCGGGCTTTGCCTTAAAAGAAGAGGAGTTGCTCACAGCAGAAAATGGGCTTGGCTACTGGCTGGGCATTACGGGCGGCAGCATGATGTTATTGCTGGTTATATATCCCATCCGTAAACGACTTAAACATGCTCGCCTGCTGGGTTCTGTTCGCTTCTGGTTTAAAACGCACATGTTTTTTGGTGTAGCAGGCCCTATTGCGATTTTGTACCACTCCAATTTCAGTACCGGATCACTCAATAGCACTGTTGCGCTGCTTTGCATGATTATTGTGGCTTCCAGTGGTGTAGTCGGCCGCTACTTCTATTCCAAAATTCATTATGGTCTGTACGGTAAAAAAGCAGATATGGCAGGGTTGCTGAAAGATATTGAAAATGAAGATGGCAAGTTGCTGATAGTTTACAACATTGTTCCCGAGCTAAAGGAAGATCTCAGGCAGTATCAGACTGCGTTACAGACAAATTTGACTTTGGGTGAGAGCCTGAAGCGCTTTTTTATTCTTGGGCCTCGAATTAGATTGGCCAGCCTGATTTTGCCATTCAAACAGAATAAAAAGATTTCGCAACATGCGGAAAAATATAACTGGACCCCTGTGCATACTCGCCAATTCAAAAAGCTGGTCAAGTTGCATATCAAATATTATCTGCAAACCACCATTAAAGTCTGTGAGTTTGCGATTTATGAGCGATTATTTGCTCTCTGGCATACATTCCACTTACCGCTTTTTATCATGATGATCATTACCGGCATCATTCATGTTATTGCAGTTCATATGTACTGATTTTTCATTATGCCAGGATTGCAATCTGTTTTATCTGTTCGCTTAATCATGCGTCTGGCACTGGTTTGCCTGTGTTTTGCTGTTCTGTTTCCGGCAACCTCAGCAATGGCTTTACCGTTTGAGCAGCTGGTTATGCCGGGTGAATTAATCAAGGGGCATGAAAAATACGAGAAAGAATGTTCTAAATGCCATTCAAATTTTAGCAAGCAGCAACAGAAAAATTTATGCGCTGAATGTCATGAAGATGTCAAAAAAGATATTGCATCCAGGAAAGGATTCCATGGCCAGAATGTCCTGGCTATCAATCAGGAATGCAAGCAATGTCATACGGATCACAAAGGCCGCAATGCCAACATTATCAATCTGGATAAAGACACTTTCAACCACAGTCATACAGACTTTGAACTGAAAGGAAAGCATAAAGTGATTCAGTGTTATTCGTGCCATAAACCAGACAAAAAATATCGTGAAGCGCCCTCACAATGTTTTAGCTGTCATGAAAAAAATGATCCGCACGATGGCAAGCTGGGTAAGAAATGTGAAAGTTGCCACAGTGAAAACACCTGGCAGAAAATTGCATTTGACCATGATAAAACAGATTTTCCCTTAAAAGGGAAACATAAAGACGCAAGCTGCCTGAGTTGTCATCCCGATAATCGCCATAAAAATACACCGAAGCAGTGTTTTTCATGTCATGCACTTGATGATGCTCATAACACGCGCTACGGAAATAAATGTGAAACTTGCCATAACAGCACAGACTGGAAGAAGGCTACGTTTGATCATAATAAGAAAACCAAATTTCCGCTTGAGGGACGCCACAAAAATACCCTGTGCGATGCCTGTCATACCGGTACAGCGAATATTTATAAAGTGAAACCGGAGAAAACCTGTTTTGCTTGCCATAAATCCGATGATATTCACAAAGGCAAGAACGGGGAGAAGTGTGAGCAGTGTCATTCACCCGGTAGCTGGAAAAAAAGCAAGTTCTCCCATGACAGGGATACTAAATTCCCGCTGCGCGGCAGGCATGAAAAGCTGCAATGTAATGCCTGTCATCAGGGTGATGTACATAAAAATAAACTCAAAACCGATTGTTTGAGTTGCCACAGGGCGGATGATGTTCATGCCGGTCAGCAGGGTAAAGATTGCCAGCAGTGTCACAGTGAGCATGACTGGAAAAAGATTCGGAATTTCAATCACGATCTGACGGCTTTTCCGCTTATCGGCCAGCATGCCATCCTCACCTGCGAGGAGTGCCACAGCAATAACAAATTCAAGGATACCAAATCGGCCTGTTATTCCTGTCATGCCAAGGATGATGAACACAAGGAGACACTGGGCCACAGTTGTCATCAATGCCATAACCCTAACAGCTGGTCCCTGTGGCTGTTTGATCATAATAAGCAAACGACCTTTGTGCTGGATGGCGCCCATAAGAATCTGAAATGTAATGCCTGCCACACAAGCAAAACCGATGACAAGGTCAGCAAGTCATCGACCTGTGCTGCCTGTCATTTCCAGGATGATGTGCATCGCGGTGGCTTTGGGAAGTTTTGTGAACAGTGTCATAACACGACCCGCTTTTCCGACTTTAAAATGTGACGAAATTAGGAAAAAATTCCCAAATCTGCGGCTATTAGTTCTATAATTTGGCTCTGCTGGTTCTAAGCTTGCTGGACAGGGCAATAACAAAAAACATTACAGCAATGGAAGTTCTTATGAATAATAATTTTAAATTCAATAAGTTAGATGCAATCTGGTTGATCCCGATTGTGTTTCTTCTGTTGCTGTTTACTTCCCAGGATGTACTGGCGGCCAAATCCAGTTTCGATCACTTTAATACCGGTTTCCCCCTGGAGGGCGCCCATAGAAACGTGCCTTGTGAAAGCTGTCATATGTATGGTGTATTCAAAGGGCTTTCCACCAAATGTTCCACTTGCCATTCCGCTGCATCACGGGTTGGCGCTTCAGCCAAACCAACAAATCATATTCGTACATCGGAAGTGTGTAGTGCCTGTCATGTCACCAATAACTGGAGCATTGTGACCAAGGTTGATCACAATGAAGTTTCTGGTGAATGTAGTAGCTGCCACAATAATCAGCAGGCGATAGGTAAGGGTCCTAACCACATTTCTACCGGTAATAACTGCAGTTCATGTCATTCCAGTACAACCTGGAAAACCAGCGGTTTTGATCACAGTAATGTGAGCGGCAATTGTGTGAGCTGTCACAACGGATTGACTGCAACCGGAAAATCGGCGCGTCATGTGCAGACATCGAATACCTGTGAAGCCTGCCACAGTACAACTTTCTGGAAGCCTGTCACCCGTGTCGATCACAGTCATGTCATGGGTTCCTGTGCTAACTGTCATAACGGCACGCTTGCTACGGGTAAATCACTGACCCATATTCAAACCAATCAACCTTGCGATGTGTGTCATACCACCACTACCTGGACAGGTGCTCGAGTCGATCATTCTGCCATTACCGGCTCATGCTCAAGCTGCCACAATGGCAGTTCGGCTACAGGCAAGTCGGTTACGCATATTCAATCGACCAATACCTGTGAAGCTTGCCATAGTTCAACAGCATGGCAGCCAACAACCCGGGTTGATCACACCCATGTGCTTGGTTCATGTGCCACATGCCACAATGGGGTTGCAGCGACAGGTAAATCGACAACACACATACAAACCAACCAGCCTTGCGATGTGTGCCATAACACATCAACCTGGACCGGCGCACGTGTCGATCATTCACGCATCACCGGCTCCTGTTTCAGTTGCCACAATGGCACAACCGCCACAGGTAAAAACCTGACGCATATACAGTCAAACAATACCTGTGAAGCCTGTCATCTGACACAGGCCTGGAAACCGGTGACACGTGTTGATCACACGGCGGTGATGGGTACCTGTGCCAGTTGTCATAACGGCAGCATTGCCATGGGCAAATCAGCTAATCATGTGCAAACTTCACAGCCCTGTGATACCTGTCATAACACCACAACCTGGACAGGCGCGCGATTCGATCATTCAGGTGTGACCGGTTCCTGTTTCAGTTGTCACAATGGCACCACTGCTACAGGCAAATCGGTAACCCATATTCAGTCAAACAATACCTGTGAGTCCTGTCATATCACACAGGCCTGGCAACCGGTGACACGTGTTGATCACACCTCGGTTATAGGCACTTGCGCCAGCTGTCACAATGGCAGTATTGCCACAGGTAAGTCAGTCACTCATATACAGACTTCGCAACCCTGCGATACCTGTCATACCACTACGACCTGGTTAGGCGCACGGGTTGATCATTCGACTATTACGGCAGCCTGTTTCACTTGTCACAATGGCACCACGGCCAGTGGCAAGAGCA
>JBFHPZ010000027.1:0-12933 GCA_041592495.1 Gammaproteobacteria bacterium
CGGAGGAGGTTCGCAAGGGCCAGGCCTCGTTATACAAATCAAACTCGGGCTTGACAGCAACCAGATCCATATTCGCTTCCCAGTAACTATCGATAGTACCCACATCACGCCAGTAGGCCTGACCTCCGGATTCCGCATCCCGGAACGGATGGGCAAACACACGATACTTATTGATGGCATAAGGAATGATGTCTTTACCAAAGTCATGGCTGGAGTTTGGAGTATCGGCATCACGAATCAGTTGTTCAAACAGGAAGTCGGTATTGAAAACATAGATACCCATGGAACAAAGTGATTTATCAGCCTTGTCTGGCATGGGTTCAGGATTGTCCGGCTTTTCAAGAAAACTGTGTATACGACCATCATTCTTCACACCCATCACGCCAAATGCACTGGCCTGCTCACGATCGACTTCAATGCAGCCTACGGTGATATCCGCCTCATTTTCTACATGGGCCGCCAGCATGGTGCCATAATCCATTTTGTAAATATGATCACCTGCAAGGATCAGAACATACCTTGGATTATGCATGCGGATAATATCCAGATTCTGGAAAATAGAATCGGCAGTACCGGCATACCAGGATGTTTCAATACGCTGTTGCGCAGGTAACAGTTCGACGAATTCGCCGAACTCACCACGCAAATGACCCCATCCACGTTGTATGTGCAGTATCAGCGAATGAGCCTTGTACTGGGTCAACACACCAATGCGACGTATTCCTGAGTTAATACAATTCGAAAGGGGGAAATCAATAATTCTGAATTTGCCAGCGAATGGAACGGCGGGTTTGGCACGCCACATAGTAAGATGTTTGAGCCGGGAACCGCGACCACCTGCCATTATCAGGGCGAGGGTGTCACGTGTTAGTAAACTGATATAACGTGGCACACTTTGTACTTTCATATTCTTTCCTGTTCGTTATATTTAGTCATTTATAAGATAGGCTGTCTTTGTGATGAAACACTTTCAATCCTGGACAGCAAAAACCGAGCCACTTACATATTTGAAAATCCTCCTGCTTCTGAATGCCTATTGTCTTATTATGATGCATTCCAGAAAAGTTGCTTGTTATTTAGCACTGTTGAAGTGCAGTATCTGTAACTATGCACGCTTAAAATGACACAATAACGAAACACTTTGCCCGAATGCAACACGGATATTCATCAAATTACAATGTTTTGGGGTGCCACTGCGACAGTACCCTATATTTGTTATCATAGAACAAGCCAGCAAAATGCTGATTGCGTAAGATCATATACATAAACCGGTATTGTTTATGCTTATGATAAATAACTCATAAACGAACTACATCGAACCAGGATTATGGCCAAGCAACCAGTAACACCCACACTGAGTGATGATTTGCAAAGAATAACAGCGGCGCGTCATCATGATCCATTCAATGTCCTGGGCCTGCACAAAAACGGGAAAACAGCCCAGCTCCGTGCCTATTCACCGGACACTCAGCAGTTAGTTGCATTGCCAGGCAATATCGCCTTGTCCCGGATAGGCGACAGTGACTTCTTTGAGTGGAATGGCGATGCCGAAGCTCTACCGCCGGTTTACCAGTTAAAACGCATTGATGGAGCCGGTTATGAATCGGTTTTCTATGATCCCTATTGCTTCGGCACCCAGATCTCCGAATATGACCTGCACCTGTTCGGTGAGGGAAAACACTGGCACATCTACCGCATCCTGGGTGCTCACAAACACAGGGTGAATGATGTTGAAGGCGTGTTATTTGCCACCTGGGCACCCAATGCAGAACGGGTCAGTGTGGTTGGAGACTTTAACCAATGGGATGGTCGTCGCCATCCCATGCGCAACCGTGGTTCAAGCGGTGTCTGGGAAATCTTTATCCCGGGTCTGGATATTGGCACTTTATATAAATTTGAAATTCGAAATCGTGCCAGTGGTAATGTCCAGGCAAAAACAGACCCCTATGGCCAGGCATTTGAAATGCGGCCCAAAACCGCTTCCATCGTGGTCGATGAAACAGCCTATCGCTGGAATGACCAGCAATGGATGAAAATTCGCAAGGAGTTCAACTGGTTACACCAGCCTGTCTCCATTTATGAAGTACATCTGGGATCCTGGCAAAAAGATGAACATGGACATTTCCTGAATTACCGTGAGCTGGCCCATCGCCTGGTAGACTATTTAAAGGAAACCGGCTTTACCCATATAGAATTATTACCCATTACCGAACATCCGCTGGATGCATCCTGGGGTTACCAAACCACCGGTTATTTCGCCGCCACCAGCCGTTTTGGCAACCAGGATGATTTCCGTTATTTCGTGGACCATTGCCACAAAAATAACATTGGTATCCTTCTCGACTGGGTACCGGCCCACTTTCCAAAAGACCAACACGGACTGGCTTTTT
Source organism: Gammaproteobacteria bacterium (assembly GCA_041592495.1). GTDB lineage: Bacteria > Pseudomonadota > Gammaproteobacteria > SZUA-229 > SZUA-229 > JBFHPZ01. The sequence goes on from JBFHPZ010000027.1 coordinate 2,391, forward strand.
TTGATGGCAGCGCCCTGTACGAACACGAAGACCCACGCCGTGGCGAACACCGTGACTGGGGTACATTGATTTATAATTACGGTCGCAATGAAGTAAAGAATTTCCTGCTTTCCAGTGCCCTGTTCTGGCTGGAAGAATTTCATCTCGACGGTTTACGCGTGGATGCCGTGGCCTCCATGCTGTATCTGGATTATTCACGCGAACAACACGACTGGATTCCCAACATCCATGGCGGCAATGAAAACCTGGAAGCTATTGCCTTCTTCCGGGAATTAAATTCAGTCACCCACGCTCAGCATCCCGGAACCGTTGTGATTGCCGAAGAGTCCACCGCCTGGCCCCAGGTTACCCGCCCGGTAGATCTGGGTGGACTGGGCTTTTCCATGAAATGGAATATGGGCTGGATGCACGACACGCTCACTTATATAAGCAAAGATCCAATCCATCGTCATTTCCATCACAATCAACTGACCTTCGGCCTGCTGTACCTGTTTACTGAAAATTTTGTACTGCCGTTTTCACATGATGAAGTGGTGCATGGAAAATCTTCCATGCTGTATAAAATGCCCGGTGATGAATGGCAACGCTTTGCCAATTTACGCCTGCTCTACACCTATATGTTCACCTACCCGGGTAAAAAATTATTGTTCATGGGTTGCGAATTTGCTCAGGGCAATGAATGGAATCACGCCGCGTCACTGGACTGGTATGTACTGGATTACCCTTTACACCAGGGTATAAAAACGCTGGTGGGGGATCTCAATCGTCTCTATCAGCAACATCCCGCACTCTATAATCATGACTTCGAACCCAATGGCTTTGAATGGATAGACTGTAACGATACCGACCAGTCGGTATTGTCCTACCTGCGCAAGGGTAAGGACGAAACCCTGATTGTTGTTCTCAACTTTACACCGGTCCCCCGGGAAAATTATCGCATCGGTGTACCCGCCGCCGGACATTATGAAGAAGTGATGAATTCCGACTCCAGCTTCTACCAGGGCAGCAATATGGGTAATGCGGGTCATATCGAATCCCAGGATATAGCCTGGATGAATCGCCCCTGTTCATTGACACTCACCTTGCCACCCCTGGCTGCATTGGTATTGAAAAAAGTCTGAGTTGTTTGTTATGAGTAAAATCCTGTTTATCGCCAGTGAGGCTTATCCCTTGATTAAAACCGGCGGCCTGGGCGATGTTGCCGGCAGTCTGCCCCGTGCGCTTAGCAGAAACAAACAGGATGTTCGTCTGCTGTTACCCGCCTATCGCAGCGTCCTGGATAAAATCAGCAACCCCAAACTGGTTGCCGAACACTGGCATTACGGACAACACATCAAATTACTGGAAACCCGACTTCCGGGTACGCAAGTTAAAACCTGGCTGGTGGATTGCCCTGCTGCTTTTGATCGCCCCGGCAACCCCTACCTGGATGAAACTGGTGATCCCTGGTCAGATAACGCATTTCGATTTGCCGCGTTTTGCCAGGTAGCCGTCGATATCGCCGTAAACCGTTGCGGCCTTGACTGGCAGCCCGATATTGTCCATTGCAATGACTGGCAGACCGGATTGGTACCCGCTATTTTGCAGGGCTTCAGCCAGCGTCCGGCCACCCTGTTTACTATTCATAACCTCGCCTATCAGGGCTTGTTCCCTTATGAAGATTTTCAGAAGCTGGGGCTACCCCATACCCTCTGGTCCATGGATGGCGTTGAATTTCATCATATGTTTTCCTTCATCAAGGGCGGCCTGGTTTTTGCTGACCGTATTAATACCGTCAGCCCAACCTACGCCCGTGAAATTCAAACCCCGGAGTTTGGCAATGGACTGGATGGCCTGCTCAGGCACCGTAAAGATCATCTCAGTGGCATCCTTAATGGTATTGATGAAGATGTCTGGAATCCGGGTAAGGATGAACATCTGGTGCACAACTACAATCGTCGCAATCTGACTAAAAAACTCGATAACAAAACGGAATTGCAAAAACAGCTGGGATTACCGGTAGATGCCGCTATTCCCATGATGGGCATGGTCAGTCGGCTGGTAGAGCAAAAAGGTCTGGATATTATTCTTGCCAGTATGAGTAAGCTCCTGAAGCGCCCTTTGCAAATGGTATTTCTGGGTACAGGTAATAGCGTATATGAGAAAGCATTAAAAGAATGGGCACATCGACATGCAGATAAGATGGCCGTCATCATTGGTTATAATGAAAAAATATCCCATCAGATCGAAGCCGGTGCCGATATGTATCTCATGCCATCCAACTTTGAACCCTGTGGATTGAATCAGTTATACAGTTTGCGTTACGGTACTTTGCCCGTGGTGCGAAATGTGGGTGGTTTAGCGGATAGTGTGTTTGATGTTACTGATACCGATGTTCCCGGCCATCAAGCCAATGGATTTATCATTCGAGAACACACTGTAGCTGCCCTGTTAGCGTCAATTGATCATGCATTGGTCTGTTATCAAAACCAGAGCGAATGGAAACAACTGCAGCTAAATGCGATGTCTGCCGATTACTCATGGCAACATAGCGCTCAGCAGTATCTTGAACTGTACCAGTCGGCGACTGAAGATAACTCGTCATTAATCAGCGGCAAGCTGCCCTGATTAATTCTGCATTCATCTAGGATTTAAGTTGCTTTTTTGCCAGTGCAAAACAATCCTTACGCCACAGGCAGCCGTATTGATCGCATTCACCACTTGCCGCTGTGGCAAAACAGGCAAAATTGCCCTCATTTAATTGAATTTGCTGAACCAGATTAATTTTGTTCAAGCCCGTTGTTTTTATGCCACGAGTTTTAGCGATTTCCTTGATTTCCTGAAGATTCATATCATTTTCACCTCGTTATTTGCATGATGACATTCTGTTCATGTGCAAAATTTGAACCAATATTAAACAAGCAGTTTTAATAGTTCTATCAGTGGCTTATGACATCCTTATTACATGTATGCCGGCTAAACAGCACCATGCATGTGCATACATCCTGTATCATGCTCCCTGATATAGCAAAAGACTCTACAAAAAAACAGAGATAAATTTATTACAAGGCTTAGACATAAACAAGATGAGAAATTCCCGTTATTAACTGAAATTATCGTTCACGAATAGTTTTGGCAAATTTCGATTTATTTTATAAGCTTTTAATATGAACTTCCGTTGCTATTCACAACGCTTACTCAACCCCTTCCGGGGAACGATGAATATTATCCAGTTTGAAGACGCCGAAGCCGTGACCATCAATGGTATCGACTGGGACATTTATGTCCGAGACACGGATCTGGTAAAAGACCTGGAAAATAGTCATCTGGTGCAAACCAGCGATATCCGTTATGGCCGCTGGTCGAAAACAAGCGGACTGAAACGTGGTGCAATTTATCCATCCGAAGATTTCAAACGGCTCGAAGCCCAGGGCGCTATAGTTTATGAGTATTTACTTAAACACCATGATCAGGTGCCCTTCCCGTTTGCAGATAATTATGAACTCTGGTTACTGCATACATCGAATCAACCACTGGCGTTGTTGAATAGTTGTATTGCTGAAGAATATATTATGCAGGACCAGGTTCTTGACTGGCGTTCCGGCATGGACTGTCACTCCAGTACACCGATGCCAGATACAGACAATGACAGCAAAACATTAGCAAACAGTGACTACCTGACTGATTACATAAACCGGTGTGCTGGCAAAGTGAATACAGCCCAATGGTTCAAACGTCATGCCGATGGTTCTGGAACAGCATGCGGTGGTATTCATATCGATGAGTCATTAGCATCACGCCATCTCGATGCGGACGCTTTTTCGCCGTTGCAGATTAATCAGGACATGCATGATGATACCCATCGCGCATTAATCGATGCTTTTATTGACTGGCAGGCACCCTGTTTACTGCTGTTACAAAACCTGCCTGCAACACAACGCAAACAACTGGAAATCAAAGCAAAAACAAGAGCCCTGGAAGTCGATAAACAACACCGGCTTTATCCTGAAATTATCGATCAAAGCCAGATCAATGCCGCCAGGGTTGAAGCCAGGTTGCGTCGAAGCAGTGATGTTGGCACAGTGCCGGAAGAAGACGTTCTGTCCCCGGAATATATTGAACTCATGCATCCCGGTCCCACCGATTAAGAATCCATCTGAATGGATTGGATCAATTCAGCTTATCACCCGGATTATCCGACTTTACCGCCAGTTTTGTTGCGACAATACGGGTATGCTCATCCCAGTCAATCTCGGCCAGCTGTTTGTAAAAACTATAGCGGTGGTTCACTTCCTGTTGTGCCTGTTGCAGTATTTTATCGGCTTCATCAGGATGAATTTTCCACAGCTGGCGGAAACGCCCTTCTGACTCCATAAATTCCTTATACGGAATAGTGGGTTCGGCAGAATCCAGATGCAATGGATTTTCACCTTGCAATATCCGTTTGGGATCAAAACGGAATAACTGCCAGTGACCACTATCCACCGCACGCTGTTGATGCTGATGATTATTCACCAAATCAAGTCCATGGGCCGTACAAGGCGCATAGGCAATAATCAGTGAAGGACCGGGATGGGCTTCAGCTTCAATAAAGGCTCGCAGGGTTTGCACGTCCCTGGCACCATAGGCGATGTGCGCTACATACACATTGCCATAATCCATCGCCAGTAATGCCAGATCTTTTTTAGATGTTGGCTTACCTCCGGCGGAGAATTTTGCAATGGCGCCTAAGGGTGTCGCCTTGGACGTCTGGCCGCCGGTATTGGAATACACTTCGGTATCCAGTACCAGAATGTTCACATTACGACCAGATGCGAGTACGTGATCAAGACCACCGTAACCAATATCATAAGCCCAGCCATCGCCACCAATAATCCAGACCGATTTTCGACAGAGATTTTCACTGAGTTGCAACAGATTTTTTGCAACACTTCCTTTGATTGATTTTAGTTTTTCACGTAACAGTTTTACTCGCTTGCGTTGCTCAAAAATATCCGCTTCATCGGATTCATCCGAATTCAATATGTCATTAACCAGTTGCTCACCAAGTTGATCCTTGAGATGAACTAATAACTCGCGTGCATGTTCGGTTTGTTTATCTATAGCCACCCGCATACCCATACCAAATTCAGCATTGTCCTCAAATAATGAATTATTCCAGGCTGGACCTCGACCTTCTGCATTACAGGTCCAGGGTGCTGTTGGTAAATTACCGCCATAAATGGATGAACAACCGGTGGCATTGGCAATGATCATGCGATCACCAAATAATTGTGTTGCCAGTTTGATATAAGGTGTTTCACCACATCCCAGACAGGCGCCGGAAAATTCAAACAAAGGCTGTAATGCCATGGCACCCTTGATGGTTTCGACTTTCAATTCCCGGCGATCAAACTCAGGCAAGGTCAAAAAGAATTCCCAGTTAAGTTTTTCCTGTTCCCGCAAGGGTGGTTGCGGCATCATGTTAATCGCCTTGTGATCAGGATTCTGTTTGCTGCGTATGGGACAAATATCCACGCATAATTTACAGCCGGTGCAATCCTCCGGCGCAACCTGATAACTGATGTGCATGCCTTCAGGGAAACCCTTGCCTTTCATCGGCGCATGTTTGAATGATGGTGGTGCATTGACCAGGAGGGATTCATGATAAATTTTGCTGCGAATCGCGGCATGAGGACAAACCATGGGACACTTGCCACACTGAGTGCACAACTCCATATCCAGCTCAGGAATTTCCAGTGCCAGATTACGTTTTTCATACGCGGAAGTACCCACGGGGAAAGTACCATCGGCAGGCAAGAAACTGACAGGCACTTCATCACCACGCCCTGCAATAATTTCACCAATCACATTTTTCACAAATTCCGGCGCCGATTCAACAACCGCCGGCGGAATAGCAAAAGCACTGGTAACACTGGCAGGCACTTTCACTTCATGTAATCCGGCCAATGCTTCGTCAATAGCCTTGTAATTAATGTCGATCATTGCCTGACCTTTCTTCGCATAACTCTTACTTACCGCCCGTTTGATCTCATCTATTGCTTGATCCTTGGGCAGAATGCCTGAAATAGCGAAGAAGCAGGTTTGCATTATGGTATTGATACGTCGCGCCATGCCAGTTTCGGATGCAACGGCATAGGCATCAATGGTATAGAAACGTATTTTCTTTTCGATAATTCGCTGCTGGGTATTGGAAGGCAGGCTATCCCAGACTTTGTCGGCGGGCTCGCTGGAATTCAATAAAAACACCGCATTCTTCGCCGCTTTTTTCAGCATGTCATAGCGCTCTAAAAAGACTGACTGATGACAGGCGACAAAATTGGCATCGTTATCTTCCACCAGATAAGTGGAATGAATGGGACGTGAGCCAAAACGCAAATGGGAAATGGTAACTGCACCGGACTTTTTCGAGTCATACACAAAATAAGCCTGTACATGCATGTCGGTACATTCGCCGATGATCTTGATACTGTTTTTGTTGGCACTGACGGTGCCATCACTGCCCAGGCCATAAAATACCGCCTGATAGGTATCATCGTGAATATCAGTTCTGAAACTGTCATCCCATTCCAGGCTGCTATGACTGACATCATCATGAATACCAATGGTGAAATGATTTTTGGGATGCGTCTTTTGCAGTTCATCAAACACGGCTTTGATCATTGCCGGTCGAAATTCCTTGGATGACAAACCATAACGTCCACCAATCATTTTCGGCATGCGTTCAAACTTGCAGTTTTCTTCCGACATGTGTTGCGCAACGGCGGTCAACACATCTTTATACAAAGGCTCACCATCGGCACCGGGTTCCTTGGTGCGATCCAGAATTGCTATGGATTTTACACTGGCGGGTATAGCATCGATCAGGGCCTGCGCTGAAAATGGCCGGAATAAACGAACTTTGATCACACCCACGGATTCACCCTGGGTTTGTAAATAATTCACCGTTTCTTCCACCGCTTCTGCACCCGAACCCATGAGTATCAGAATACGTTCGGCGTTGGCATCACCGACATAATCAAACAAATGGTATTGGCGACCTGTCAGTGAGGCAAAACGATCCATGGTGGACTGCACAATGGCTGGCATTTTTTCATAATAGGGATTAACGGTTTCACGGGCCTGGAAATAAATATCCGGATTTTGCGAACTGCCACGAAGGACCGGGTGTTCCGGTGATAATGCTCGTGCACGATGGGCTTCGATCCATTCATCCTTGATCATGCTACGCAGAATGTCATCACCTAAAGACTGTATTTTTCTCACTTCATGCGAGGTGCGAAATCCGTCGAAGAAATGCAGCATGGGAATGCGGCTTTCCAATGTTGCCGCATGTGCAATCAATGCCAGGTCATGAACCTCCTGGGGCGAATTGGCACACAACATTCCGAAACCGGTAGCACGTGCAGCCATCACATCACTGTGATCACCAAATATGGACAAGGCCTGACTGGCCAATGAGCGCGATGCAATATGGAACACCGTCGGGGTCAGTTCACCGGCGATTTTGTACATATTGGGGATCATTAACAACAGCCCTTGCGAGGCGGTAAAGGTGGTAGAGAGTGCGCCCAGTTGCAAAGCACCATGTATGGCACCGGCCGCACCCGCTTCACTTTGCATTTCAATGATCTGGGGAACCGTGCCCCAGAGATTAGGGATTTTTTTCGCTGACCATTCATCAGCCCATTCACCCATGGGCGATGCCGGGGTGATGGGGTAAATGGCAATAACTTCATTCAGTTTATGTGCTATACGAGCGGCGGCTTCGTTGCCATCAATCGTGACGGTATGCGTCTTTGACATAGGATTACCCTGGCGTGCACGCTAAAAGTAATTAACACCCCCAAAATAGCCACAAACACCACAAATTTCTTTGATACAGGATAAAGCAAACATCAACAGAGTCTTATGTTTGAACAAAACAGACCATCGGTCATGCCCGTGAGATAAATTCTGCCGTTTCCGTGTTGATCTTGATTTTTTCACCGGGTGTCAGATATTCAGGCACCTGAACGACTAATCCGGTTGTCAGCGTTGCCGGTTTGGTACGTGCTGATGAAGATGCTGCTTTCATGGCCGGCGCGCAATCCGTTACTTCCAGCACGACGGTTCCGGGTAACTCGATCGCCATCAATACACTGTCTACCAGCAATGCTGATAGTCCTTCCATCTCCTCTGTCAGAAAAGGTAACTCATCTTCCAGCGCGGCTTCGCTCAAGGTATATTGTTCATAGGATTCGCCGTCCATAAAGGTACAGCCTTCCGTATCCCGGTAAAGAAATTGTACTGACTTGCGCTCAATACTCACGGGCTCTACAACTTCATCGCCCTTGAAGCTACGCTCGAACTTTTGGCGTGTTACCACATCCTGCCCGCGGACTTTATACAGAGTATTGCCACTACGTGATGAGGGTGACTGCACATGTACATGCTTAACAATAATATTTTTACCATCGGCTAGAAACACCATGCCGCGCTTGAGTTCATTCGCTTTCATATCATGCTCGACTTCAATTGCTATATTTAAGGCTTACCGCTGTACCAGCCGGCGGCCTATTGTATGCGTGTTGCGGGCTGTCACCAATAGATAAAGCTCGCTTATGTACTTTGGTAGCAATTTATCAGGGAAGCACAACGAATATCAGCGCCGAAGCAACCAGATAATAAGAGAAATCAATACACTGATGATAATGCCGGTGGTGATGGGGAAATAGAATCGAAATCGCTCACGTTCGATGACAATATCACCGGGTAATCGAAACAGTCCTGCTTTTTCAATCCAGGGCCAGAGCACACCCAGCAGGATCAGAATAACACCAATAATGATCAGCAATCTCTGCATGATCTAGCCTGTATAAACCACCTTCGAGCCACAATATTTGCAACGGTAGGCAGCCTTGCCCATACGCACTTTATGGTGCCGGATGGCACTTAATTGATGGGTCATGCATCCGCAATCATAATTAAAACGCCTTTGACGCCGAACGGGAATACCCGCCAGGTCATAATTGGCCGTTACACTGGCATCAGCACCCAGAATGTGCATGATCTTTTTCCATTCAAGGCCGTGTGGTCGAATATTCTCGAGACCATAGATCATGTCGGCAACATAATGCGCCACCTCATGGGGTACGGTGGTGGCAATATTATCTTCAAAATACTTTGAAAATAGATAGGCATTGTAACGAATAATCGATTTACCATCCTGTACCAGGTACATACCGGCTGCACGTCCCTTGAGATCGAATTGAACAGGGACAGGTTTAATCTGCCTGTCGAAGAAAACTGCAGCCTGATCAATATAGGTTGACGTTAGACGTCGCACAATATCCTGCTGCTGCTGATTGATGGGCTGAACGCTTAGCATCTTGACGTTGGTTTCCCGGGGAAAGGCTCAGGATTCATTTTAATCATTCCACAACAATGTTCAAGGTTGCATTTCATTCTGGAATAACGTCAGTGGCAATTATCCGATACCATCAAACACATCAACTAAAAGCATTGATTCCTGGATGGTTTAAGATCATATTTAGCACTGACAAACATCCAAACCATATAACAGTAAGAGGGATAATCATGGCTGTTGTAAAAAAAACCAACTCAACTCAAACCAAAAGCCAGGCTGAAGCAACACCAACAACGGTCAAACCGCCTGTGAAAAAGAAAAAAGCGGCTGCATCACGAAGCAAGGCAGTAGCAAGATCAAAAGCAACGGTTTCCAAGCGGAAAGCAGCCACTGATTCACGCAAAGCACTGACCAAAAAACTGAAAGAAGATTTAAAATCCACCCGTCAGGCACTCTCCTCCGCCAGGGAAGCTGCCAAAAAAGAAATTTCGCTGGTTAAAAATGCCACCAAAGCAGAAATTGAACTACTCAAGGACCAATTAAAAGCCGCGCTGAAACGCGAGCAGGAATTACTGAAACTGGGTGAGAAAAAAGCCAAAATGATGCTGGCTGCCGGCGAACGCTGGGAAAAAAGCCAGATTAGTAAAATCCAGAAAATGTTTAGTAAAAAATCCGCTAAAACCAAAAAATAATTCCATTTCAGCAAAATTATCCTGCGGGGTGGCGGTTCTATTGAACCGCACCCCTTTCTACATCCTTCGTTGAATTATCACCACTGAATAAGCCCCTCCACACCCACAAACAAAGCAGTGATCAATCCTGTCCAGGTTGCATGAGGTTTTTTATCCTCTCGAATAACAATTTATGTAAGTTCGGCACCTCAAATTGCTTGTGTAAGAATACCCATAATCCAGGCTTTATCTAAAAACTTATCGCGACACTTATCGGTACCCGAATTTATGCAATTGTGTTCCAACAAAGTACTATTGGCTGTGAATTTTTTACAACATCTATCCGTTTCAGTCCGTTCGAGGAGCTGAATGACACTTTGTTTATAGAAATTTTGTAAAATTTTTAAAAAAAATAGCCGAATTACATCGATATCACGGGTAAATACATGAGTATTTTTGAATTTTTTTAAAACTTTGCTCTATAATACATATGTTTCAAACACTCGAGGAAAAAACAAAATGGCCCGTAAAAAAGCAGCTCGTA
>JBFHPZ010000028.1:0-12843 GCA_041592495.1 Gammaproteobacteria bacterium
CATATTATTTGTTGCTTATTTTCTAGCCTGATTCTAGTGATACCTTTGAAATTGATAGCCGAGGTTAATCCGAAATACCAGGAGGACAAAGTTAAGGCAGCCTATCTACTCAATTTCACCAAATTCATTGTCTGGCCTAAGGATGACTTCACTGCTCACGCCCAAAAATCATTTAGTATTTGTATACTGAACCAAAATCCATTTGGCAATTCTATTGAATTATTCAAAAATGAATTAGTTAACGGCCTCGACCTGAGTATTGTAATTAGTAAGTCGCACGATGCACTGGAACAGTGCCAAATAGTGTATTTTCCTGATTATCAAAATCAAAATTATGTCGATATATTGGAACGACTCACAGGAAAAAATATATTGACCGTGAGTGATATTCCAGGATTTGTGTATAAAGGCGGGCACATCGGGCTAGAGTCAATAAATGGAAATGTACGTTTTAATATTAATCTGGCAGCAACAACACTGTCTGATTTAAAAGTCAGCGCCAAGTTACTAGAACTTGCCAAAACGGTTGTCGAGTAATGAAATCGTTTGAATCCATCACACACGCCATTAACGATTTATCAATAAGTAGAAAGTTGTTGATACTCGTAGGTTTTATAATCAACGTTTCTCTTCTGGTTATTAGTTTTGCTGTTATTGTCTATGATCGTCAATCTGCAAAAGCAACTCTCAGGGAAGAAATAAATGTGCTCACTAATGTTATAGCTAAACGCAGCACTGCAGCATTAACCTTTGATGATAGAGTTCTTGCGCGGGAAAACCTACTGGCTTTATCCGAGAAGTCATCAATCCTTGTGGCCTGTATACATGACAGTAGAGGTCGGCTTTTTTCTGAATATGTCAGATCATCCAATTATATAAATTGCAATACCATATTATCTCAACAGCCAGGTACGTTTACCGATACATTTTATGTAAACAGACAAGATATATATCTGGATCAAGACTATATCGGTTCAATTTCGATTTCTGCTTCTCTTGTCGATATAAATAATAGATTGTTACGGCACATTCTTGTCGTAAGTATTATTTTTATGCTCGCTGGTGTGATTGCATTTTTCTTATGGTTTCTATTGCAACGGTTTATTACAAAACCCATAGATAAGTTGGCCAATATTTCCAGGAAAATATACCAGGATAAAGATTATAGTATTCGCGTAATACAAACCGGCAATGATGAAATTGGTCAGTTATACGCCGCATTCAATTCGATGTTAAGTGGTATACAGGAAAGAGATATGGCTTTGTTGAAAGCCAAAAATAGCCTTGAGAACGAGGTTCAGGAAAGAACATTTAAGCTTGAGCAGGCCCAGAAAGAATTAATCAAGAATGAACGCATGGCTACCCTTGGGCAATTGACTGCAACGGTTAGTCATGAGCTCCGAAATCCACTCGGCACGATCAGAACCTCCGTCTTTACTTTATCAAATAAAATTCAGAGTAATGATGCAACCTTGCAACGAGCCATAGAGCGCATTGAGCGCAATATTGTTCGATGCGATAACATCATTACTGAACTACTAGATTACTCTAGAATAAGGGCGCTACAGCACCAGGAAACAAATCTTGCTGACTGGATTAGATATAGCCTGGAAGATATGGTTATACCTAAAAATACTGTTTTAAGACTGGAGCTTGATGACGCCATAGATATTGAAATTGATCGCGATTTATTTCGCCGTGTTTTATTCAATATTGTAGAAAATGCATTCCATGCAATTGAAGAGTCTGATTTACCATCAAATGACAAGACGGTCATCATCCAGAATCAATATAGTAACGATCGAGTAGAGATTATTGTAACCGATACCGGTCAAGGTATGGCTGAGGATGTTATGGCACGTGTATTCGAGCCTCTCTTCAGTACTAAAAGTTTTGGGGTTGGGCTGGGTTTGCCTGTAGTTAAACAAATTATGGAACAACACGGTGGTGGTGTTGATATTGTGTCTGAAAGAAATGTGGGTACGCGAGTAACGCTATGGATGCCAATGACATTATGCGTAAAGCGGAATCAACAAATGATTTCGAGTAAGGTTAACTAATATGTCAGAGCAGTACAGCATACTGGTTATAGATGATGATCTTGATTATGCTGAATCCCAGCAAGAGTTTCTCGAGGAATATGGTTTTAAAGCACTTGCCACAACTTCTGAGAAACAGGCTCTAGATGTTATTAAAACCGACCCGATTGAAATTGCGCTTGTTGATATTCGTATTGGTCGTGGCAATGGCGTCGAATTAATCAGAAGTTTGAAAAACATAAGACCTGACCTAATTTGTATTATGGTAACTGCGTATGCATCTATTGCTACAGCAGTGGATGCCATTAAGCACGGTGCCTACGAATATCTTACCAAGCCGGTGAACCCAGAAGACTTGTTGGCGACATTAAAGCGTGCCTCCGGTGTAATAAAATTACATGATGAACGAGACAAGGCCAAGCATGCCCTTGTAAGAGAACAGGAGAGGGCTCAGGTTACACTTGAGGCGATTGGTGATGGTGTCATTACAACCGACATCAATGGTCGAATTGAATATATGAATCCCGCTTCCGAGAAAATCACCAATTGGTCAGCTGCTATGGCCAAAGGTATGCAAATCGAAAAAGTGGTTATTTTCAAAAATGAAATTAACAATAAAACTGTCGATAATCCTGTATACAAATGTATGCGGGAACAGCAATCGCTTGATATGCCAAAAACCGTTACTTTGATAAGAGCAGATGGACAGGATATTGCAGTCGAGCACTCTGCATCTCTTATTCGTGACCATAACCGTAAAATTATTGGAGGCGTTCTGGTCCTGCGTGATATCACGGAAGCAAAAAGACTGGCGGAAAGAATATCCTATCAGGCTCAACATGATGCACTTACTGGTTTGATCAACAGGACAGAATTCGAGATCAGGCTCAATGAATCGCTTTTAACTGTTACTGAACATGGCCATCAACACGTGCTGCTCTACATAGATCTTGACCAGTTTAAGGTTGTTAATGATACCTGCGGACATGTAGCAGGAGACGCACTGCTTTGTCAGTTAACGGCTTTATTTAATAAGTCTCTATCTACAAATATGACCCTGGCAAGACTGGGGGGTGATGAGTTTGGTCTTTTGATAGAGCAAAGTTCCACTCAAGAGGGAATTGATGCGGCAAACAGCTTATTAAATATTTGTAAAGAATTCCGTTTTGCCTGGCAAGATAAAACTTTCACCGTTGGTGCCAGTATCGGTATGGTGGTGATTGGTATTAACTCAGATAGCATTGTTGAAGTGCTCAGTCAGGCAGATACTGCTTGCTATGCCGCAAAGGATATGGGGCGAAACCGTTTTCATATATATGAAGCAGGTGATGCTGAATTATTACAACGGCGTGGCGAGATGCAGTGGGTTGCAAGGATTAACAAGGCACTTGATGAAAGGCGGTTTTGCTTATATCACCAGAAGATTATACCGCTAAATAGTCATGGCACCGGAGGTGATCATTATGAATTGCTGGTGCGTATGAGAGATAATGATGGCCAGGTAATTCCCCCTGGTGCATTCATACCTGCTGCTGAGCGTTATAATCTTATGGCTAAACTGGATCGTCATATTGTTTCTGCCGCCTTCAACTATTTTATTAAAAACAGTGAATTATTAGAGCAACTGGAATTATGTACTATCAACCTTTCCGGACAAACATTAAGTGATCCGAAGTTTGGTGATGATGTTTCCAATCTATTTGATGAGTCAGGTCTTCCGCCAACAAAATTCTGTTTTGAAATCACTGAAACTGCTGCCATTTCCCATTTAAAAAATGCAATGCAGCTTATAGTGCAATTAAAAGCTAAAGGCTGTCTTTTTGCCCTGGATGATTTTGGTAGTGGTTTGTCATCCTTTGCATATCTGAAGAACCTGCCGGTAGATTATTTAAAAATAGATGGAGCCTTCATTAAGGATATGATCGACGACCCCATTGACTTCGCCATGGTTAAATCCATAAATGAAGTAGGTCATGTAATGGGTAAGCAGATTATTGCCGAATTTGTTGAAGATATACGTATCCTGGACATGCTGAAAGAAATTGGAGTGGATTACGCGCAAGGCTACGCCATAGCCAAACCGGAAATGATGACCCACTGTGATTAGCGCATTCGTTAGTCGCTAGTCGATAAAACGGCGCACAAGATCCTGGTAATTATCAATTCGTCGGTCACGCAGATAAGGCCATATACGACGTGTTTTTTCTGTGCGATCCAGGTTGATTTCTGCATAAAGAATAGTCGCATCTGAAGTGTTTGCGCTAGTGATAATCTCACCCTGTGTACCACAAACAAAACTGTTTCCCCAGAACTGACTGCCGGCGGTATGACCAGTAGGATCGGCCTCGAACCCGGTTCGATTACATGATGCCACATGCAGGCCATTGGCTACAGCATGACTACGTTGAATGGTAATCCATGCATCAAGCTGGCGTTGTTGTTCGTCTTTTGTATCTTTAGGATCCCAACCAATTGCTGTTGGATAGAGCAAAATATCCGCGCCTTTTAGCGCCATAAGACGTGCGGCTTCAGGATACCATTGATCCCAGCATACAAGCACACCCAGTTTGCCAACAGATGTTTTAACAGGATTGAATCCCAGGTCGCCAGGAGTGAAATAATATTTTTCATAGTAGCCTGGGTCATCGGGAATATGCATTTTGCGATAAACGCCAGCTATGCTTCCGTCTTTTTCAAAAATAACAGCGGTATTGTGATACAAACCTTTAGCCCGTTTTTCAAACAGGGAACTGACTATGACGAGGTTATTGTTTTTTGCAACATTACTGAGGCGTTCGGTAGTTGGGCCTGGAATAGTTTCGGCAAGATCAAAATAATCCGCATTCTCACTCTGACAAAAATAAACAGAATTATGTAACTCCTGTAATAGAACGAGTTGTGCGCCTGCAGCCGCCGCCTGTGTGATCTGGTCTTCTATATAGTCAAGATTGTGTCTTACATCGTCGGTGCAGTGATGCTGGATTAATGCGATCTTTAACATGCTGTGAGCACACCTTTAGGTAATTGCATGGTCAGGCAGTGTAGACTGCCATGTTGTTCGATTATGGGCAGGCAATTTATACAAACAATTTCTTTGTCTGGATAAATCGCGGCTAAACGATCAATGGCAATTTGATCATTGGGGTCATCATAAACCGGTAATAATATCGCGTCATTTATAATCAGGTAATTAATATAGGTGGCGGGTAAGCGCTGTTGGTCTTCATCATATTTGGCCGCAGGTATTGGCAGGGCAACCAGTTTATAAGGCTGATTGTGAATATTTCGCAGTTGTTGCAATTCGGCTTCCATTGCCTTCAGTTCTTTGTAATGTTCGTCATCGGGGTCGCAGCTACAGTATACAATGGTGTCTTGATTACAAAATTTTGCCAGGGTATCAATATGGCTATCGGTATCATCACCAGCCAGATAACCATGCTTCAACCACAAAATTTGCTCCACACCCAACTGCTGTTTTAACAGGCTCTCTATCTCATGCTTCGAGTACTGCGGATTACGTTCGGGAGACAACAGGCAAAATTCGGTGGTCAGTAGTGAGCCGTTCCCATCAGTATCAATGCTGCCACCTTCCAGGATAATGGACAGGGTTTCCATTTCCGTTGCAAACACGCCGGCACGATACAGGTTTTCATTGATTAAGGTATCCAGCTCGGCGGAAAATTTATTACCCCAGCCATTGAACCCGTAATTGAGCAATGCAGGTTTGCCGTTTTTCAGGACAGTAATCGGGCCATGATCGCGGCTCCAGCTATCATTGGAGTCGGATTGAGCAAACACACATTGAGCCAGAGTTTTGTTATCTGAAATAACAGACTGAATATGACTTTTGTGGGCGTCGTTTCGGTACACAATCAATACCTGTTCACGTAAAGCGATTTCCTTTACTATCATGGCGTAAACTTGTTCGACCTTATCCAAATTGCTGGCCCAGTCAGTATCTTCATGGGGCCAGGTCAACATAACAGCATCCTGTGCTGTCCATTCCGGTAAAAGTTGTATTGAAGTTTGTGTATTCATGCCATGCATTATATCAGTCCTTTATTTGAAGGTCGTTTAAAAAAACGCTACAAACGTTTTTTGGCCGACGTCGAACTTCCCGGCGGTGAACTGGTTACGGCTCACTGTGCCAATACAGGTGCCATGACAGGTTGTAAACCCGACAATGCTCGTGTGTGGTTAAGTCGATCTGAGTTGAAAACTCGAAAATATCCCTATACCTGGGAGCTGGTCGAGCTGGAAAACCAGGCCCTGGCCTGTATCAATACCGGCATGACCAATCGTGTTGCACGGGAAGCGATTGAACAGGGCAAAATACTTGAATTAGCCGGTTTTGATGACTGCCAATCTGAAGTCCCTTATGGCAAAGAAAACAGTCGTATCGATTTGCTAACCCGCTATAGGGAACAAAACTGCTTTATTGAAGTCAAGCATGTAACCCTGAAACTCGATTCCGGTGAGGCCGCGTTTCCGGATGCGGTAACAAGCCGCGGGCAAAAACATTTAAGGGAATTGATAGAGCAGGTTGAACTTGGGCATAGAGCTGTGATGTTGTTTATAATTATGCGCACCGATGTTGACCTGCTGACGCCGGCCGCTACAATCGATCCGGTTTATGCCGATTTGTTAGGGCAGGCCAGCAACAGGGGCGTGGAAATTCTTGCTTATAAAACGGCAATTACAACCCGGGGTATTGAAGTCACTGGCTCCATGCCGGTAAGGCTTTGAGTGGTAAAAACAAGAATAATTAACCTATATGTGTTTTAATCCCGCTTATGTTCAGACCTAAAGAACTTTTTATTGGATTGCGTTACACGCGGGCCAAACGCCGTAGTGGTTTCGTTTCTTTCATTGCATTGATCTCCATGCTGGGCATTGCGCTTGGTGTGGCTGCCCTGATTGTTGTGTTGTCTGTGATGAACGGTTTTGGTAAAGAATTGCGTGAACGTACCCTGGGTATGACCGCCCATGCCACCATCACCGGCCATGATGGCATGTTGTCAGAATGGCAAGCCGTGCGTTCAAAAGTTATTCGTAATCACAGAGTTGTTGACACCGCACCCTATACCCAGAACGAGGCCATGTTGACCAATGGCAGTCGAGTCAGCGGTTCTTTAATTAACGGAATTTTACCTGAAGAGGAATTGGGTGTTTCACAAGTGGCGGACAAAATGGTGTCCGGTCGTTTGCAAGATCTCAAGCCCGGCAGCTTTGATATCATTCTCGGTCGAGAGTTAGCGAATGCACTCGGTGTGTACGAAGGTGACAAAGTGACCGTCATTACACCCCAGGCAAATGTGACACCGGTAGGCGTCTTGCCAAGATTACGACGTTTCACGGTTGTAGGTATTTTTGAAGCCGGTATGCACCAGTTCGACCGCTCTCTGGCATTGATTCATCTAGAAGATGCACAAAAACTATTCAGCATGGGGGAAAGGATAACCGGGTTACGCCTGAAACTGGATGATATGTTCCAGGCCCGCATCATCACTCACGAACTGGATCGGGAAATTGGCGAGGACTATTGGGTCAGGGACTGGACGCGCATGCATACCAACCTGTTCAAGGCATTGCAAACCGAAAAGGTTGTCATGTTCATTATCCTGTTACTCATCGTTGCCGTTGCTGCATTTAATATTATATCGACACTGGTGATGACGGTAACCGACAAGCAATCCGATATTGCCATTCTGCGCACCATTGGCATGACACCCGGTAGCCTGATGGTGATCTTTATTATTCAGGGCATGGTGATAGGTTTGGTGGGAACTATCCTGGGTATTGCTTTGGGCGTACCGATAGCGTTGAATGTGAATGACATCGTGAATGTTGTCGAACAGTTATTCAATACCAAATTTTTACCGGCTGACGTGTATTACATTACAGAAATCAAATCGGATTTACGCGCTGTTGAAGTGCTGACCTATGCAGGTTCTGCATTTGCACTGTCGGTACTGGCAACCATATATCCAGCCTGGAGTGCATCCAAGATTCAACCGGCGGATGCTTTAAGGTATGAGTAAATGACAATGCCAGAACGCTTCTACGATTCCCAGATATTGTTACCCACCAATCATGGTGATCCTATTGTTCTGGAAGCGGTTAATTTGTGTAAGTCCTTCAAGGAAGGTGGCGGCAGTCAACTTGACGTACTTAAGGACATTAACCTGACCATTCGTTCCCGTGAAAAAGTGGCGATTGTAGGCGCCTCGGGTTCTGGTAAAAGTACGCTGCTGCATTTGCTGGGTGGACTGGATAACCCAACCAGCGGGAATGTGTTGGTGAATAACACCGATATTTTTCGTCTCAAGGAAGATGCCCGCTGCAAGCTACGCAACCACAACCTGGGTTTCATTTACCAGTTCCATCATTTATTACCGGAATTTACCGCCCAGGAAAATGTGGCCATGCCTTCCCTGATTCGAGGCACCAGTCCGGCCCAGGCCATGAACCATGCTCGAATATTGCTGGAAAAAGTGGGCATGATACGTCGCCTGCACCATAAACCCGGTGAATTATCTGGTGGTGAGCGCCAACGAGCTGCTATTGCCCGCGCTATTATTAATGAACCACGTTGCATTTGTGCCGATGAGCCCACTGGCAATCTCGACAAGGCCACTGCAGATCAGGTATTGCAGGTTATGATGCGCCTGAATCAGGAATATGGTACCAGCCTTATAGTAGTTACCCATGACATGGAACTGGCCAATAAGATGGATATCATCTACACCATTGAAAATGGACGTTTAATACCAAAATAAGCAGCATTACCACCGTATTTGCACAGGATATGAAACCGAGCAGTCAAACACCGGTGCTGAATGATCGCGCCAGACAACTTCTTAAAGCCCTGATCGATTGTTATATCCGGGAAGGTCAGCCGGTTGGCTCCAAAAAACTGTCAGAGACCGCCGGACTGAATATCAGCGCTGCCACTATTCGTAATGTCATGGCGAGTCTGGACCACATGGGGCTTATCAGTTCGCCTCACACCTCCGCAGGACGTATCCCGACCGAGCAGGGTTTTCGTATGTTTGTCGATTCCATGCTGGAAATGAGTCCACTGGATAAGACCTTACAGAGCAAGTTGCAGCAATATATCAACCCGGATCAAAACAAGGACAGGCTGATCGAGTCTGCCAGCAGTCTGTTATCCGATATTACCCATATGGCCGGTATCATCAGCATTCCCAAAGGCGGTCACTTGAGTCTGCGCCAGATTGAATTCCTGCCGCTTTCAGATAAACGTATTCTCGCCATCCTGGTTATTAATGAAAAAGAAGTACAAAACCGAGTTATCCACGTAGAACGGGAATACTCCCAGGATGAATTGACCCGCATATCCAATTATTTGAACCAGCATTTTACCGGCCAGGATATTTTCGAAATCCGTGGCCGTATGTTGAAAGAACTGCAAAAAGCGCGAAATCAGGTGGATGATTTCATGAAAGCGGCTATCGATATTGCTGATCAGGCATTGAAACCCCAGCAAATAGATCAAACACACTATGTCGTCCAGGGACAGGCGAACCTGATTCGATTCAATCCGGTGGAAGATACCAAAAAATTACAACAGATCTTCGAGATATTTGAACGCAAGAGAGACATACTCAATTTACTGGATCGTTGTATCAAGGCAGAAGATATTCAGGTATTCATCGGCCGCGAAGCCGGTGTCGATGTTTTCGACGAATGCAGCATTATTACGGCGCCCTATGGCGTTGAAGGCGAGATACTCGGGGTGCTGGGTGTGATAGGCCCGACACGCATGCAATACAGCAAAGTCATATCCATTGTGGATGTAACAGCCCGATTATTAGGTTCAGCCTTGAATCCTAAAAAATAAACCCCATATTCCCTGTCGATAATTTTTCAGTTGGAGATTTACCATGGCCGACGAGGAAATCCTCGATCAAAATCAAACGGTTGAAGCCAGCGATACTGCTGAACATGAAAATGATACGTCTACCGCAAGTGAAGACCTGTCACCGGATGAGTTAAAAGCAAAACTGCAAGAAGCAGAGCAGAAAGCGGCAGAAAACTGGGATCAGCTATTACGTATTAAGGCAGAAATGGAAAATATGCGCCGACGTACCCAGCGTGACCTGGAAAACGCCCATAAGTATGCGCTTGAAAAATTTGCTGCTGAATTGCTTCCGGTGAAAGATAGTCTGGAACTAGGTCTACAGGCGGCTGAGCAAGCCAGTGGCAGCATTGAAAATCTGCGCCAGGGTACTGAGCTGACCTTAAATATGCTGTCCCAGGCATTTGAAAAATTTAACCTGCAGGAATTGAATCCGCAGGGTGAAAAATTCAACCCCGAGCACCATCAGGCCATGTCTCTGCAGGAAAACGCAGAGGTGGAAGCGAATACCGTTCTGGCAGTCATGCAGAAAGGCTATTTGTTGAATGACCGACTGGTCAGACCGGCTATGGTTCTGGTGTCCAAAGCACCTGAAAATAAAGCATAAATTGGCTTGTTGAATTCATAAAACCAGCCCCCATCTAGGGTTATAAGTTAAAAATTTAGTTCGAATCTGGAGTTAACAACATGGCAAAAATCATTGGCATCGATCTGGGTACCACCAATTCCTGTGTGGCTATCATGGATGGCGATAAGCCCAGGGTTATCGAAAACAGTGAAGGTGATCGTACTACGCCTTCGATTATTGCATTCAACAGCGAAGGTGAGGTGATGGTTGGCCAGTCAGCCAAGCGTCAGGCGGTCACGAATCCCAGCAATACCCTTTATGCTGTTAAACGTCTTATCGGTCGTCGCTTCGATGAAGAAGTCGTACAGCGCGATATCAAACTGGTGCCTTACAAAATCATCAAGGCTGACAATGGTGATGCCTGGGTCGAAGCAAATGGCAAGAAAATGGCGCCGCCTGAAATTTCTGCCCGTGTGCTGCAGAAGATGAAGAAAACAGCCGAAGAATATCTGGGTGAAGAAGTCACTGAAGCGGTTATTACCGTTCCGGCTTATTTCAACGACTCCCAGCGTCAGGCCACCAAGGATGCAGGCAAAATCGCAGGTCTTGAAGTCAAGCGTATTATCAACGAGCCAACAGCTGCTGCATTGGCCTATGGTATGGACAAGAAACGCGGCGATGCCAAGATCATTGTGTATGATCTCGGTGGCGGCACCTTTGACGTATCCGTAATCGAAATCGCTGAAATCGATGGCGAACACCAGTTCGAAGTACTGGCAACCAATGGGGATACCTTCCTCGGTGGTGAAGACTTCGACATGCGCCTGATCGATTATCTGGCGGACGAATTCAAGAAGAGCAATGGTATGGATCTGCACAATGATCCTATGGCCTTGCAGCGTCTGAAAGAAGCAGCTGAAAAAGCCAAGATCGAGCTGTCATCCAACCAGCAGACAGATGTTAATCTGCCTTACATCACTGCAGATGCCTCCGGTCCTAAGCATTTAAACATCAAACTGACTCGCGCCAAGCTGGAATCTCTGGTAGATGAGCTGGTGCAGAAAACTATCGAGCCCTGCAAGATTGCACTGAAAGATGCCGGCTTGTCTGTCGGTGATATTGACGACGTCATTCTGGTTGGCGGTCAGACCCGTATGCCCAAAGTGCAGGAAGCCGTGAAAAACTTCTTCGGCAAGGAGCCCCGCAAAGACGTGAATCCGGATGAAGCGGTAGCGATCGGTGCTGCCATTCAGGGTGGCGTGCTGGGCGGTGATGTTAAAGATATCCTGTTGCTGGATGTAACTCCGTTGTCCCTGGGTATTGAAACCATGGGTGGCGTTATGACCAAGCTGATCGATAAAAACACCACCATCCCGACCAAGGCTTCACAGGTGTTCTCGACTGCGGATGATAACCAGACTGCAGTAACCGTGCATGTATTGCAGGGTGAGCGCCAGATGGCCAATGGTAATAAGTCACTGGGTCGTTTTGACCTGGGTGATATTCCTCCGGCGCCCCGTGGTGTTCCACAAATCGAAGTGTCTTTCGATATCGACGCCAATGGTATCTTGAATGTATCGGCCAAAGACAAGGCCACCGGCAAGCACCAATCCATTGTCATCAAGGCCTCCAGCGGTCTGAGCGACGATGAAATCGACAAGATGGTGAAAGATGCCGAAGCCCATGCGGAAGAAGACCGTAAGGCCAAGGAACTGGTTGAAGCCCGTAACGCGGCAGACAACATGATCCATGCTACCCAGAAATCATTGAAAGATCTGGGCGATAAGGTCGAAGCTTCTGAGAAGGCGGATATTGAAAAAGCCATTGAAGAGCTGAAGGAAGCCGTCAAGGGTGACGACAAGGCCCTGATTGAACAGAAAACGCAGGCCCTGACTGAGGCCGCCAGCAAGATCGCTGAAAAAGCCTATGCACAGGCGCAACAACAGCAAGGCGACGCTGCGGGTTCAGCCGATCAGGCAGCAAAAGGCGGCGATGATGAAGTTGTTGATGCCGAATTTGAGGAAGTGAAGGAAGATAAATAATTCCTGACTTTCATTGCATCGATAATCGATAACCTGGAAATGCCTGGCACCTGTCAGGCATTTCCAGTGTAAAACAGGCGAATAAAAATACACATGTCGAAGCGAGATTATTACGAAGTCCTGGGTGTTTCCAGGGATGTGAACGAAGCGGATCTGAAAAAGGCTTATCGTCGGCTGGCGATGAAATTTCATCCAGACCGCACCCAGAACGATCCTGAATCGGAAGAAAAATTCAAGGAAGCCAAGGAGGCATATGATGTTCTGTCGGATGCCCAGAAACGCGCAGCCTATGATCAATACGGCCATGCCGGC
>JBFHPZ010000029.1:0-12624 GCA_041592495.1 Gammaproteobacteria bacterium
AGAATCTTGCCCCAGAGTTCGATTGCTTTATCCAGATTACCCAGACCACGTTCGCAGTTACCCAAACCATACAGGGCATAACTGTTATCCGGTTCGAGCTCGGTGGCTTTTTTATAAAATTTTTGTGCACTGGCGTAATCACTGCGCCGCTGATAAATGTTACCCACCATGGTCAGAACGGCGACATAATTTTCATCCAGCGATAACAGCTTTTCGAAATAAACCAGCGCCTTGTCATCGTCACGGGTTTTGTAATACAGGTTGCCTAGACCCATCAGGGCATAACGATCTTCACCCTGGATGGTGACGGAATCGACGTATAAACGCTCGGCATCTTCCAGTTGGCCCATGCTTTTATAGGCATCGGCCAGGCGCACCATGACATGCACATCACCACGATTCACTTCCAGATAACGTGCCCAGAATTCGATGCTTTTTTCTGGTTGACGTAAGCCGCGATAACAGTCACCTATGCCGCGCAGGGCGAACACATTGCTTTCATCGAGGCGTAACAGGCGGGTGTAATAGCTGATGGCTTTACCGAATTTGTTGGTGATGCGATAACAATCACCAAGCCCAACTAACAAATAACTGTTCTCGGGTTCCAGTTCCAGCGCATCAAGGAATACTTTTTCAGCATCGTGGAATCGATGCTGTTTGAGCAATTTCTTGCCCTGTTTTGACAGTTTTAAAACTTCACTGTTGGGCTGCACTACCATTTCTCAATTTAATGTCTGCATTTGGGCTAATCCTGAAAAGTATAATACGACTTTCAGGTAAAACAGAATATCACACAAACGAATGATGAACGCACACTGCATGATGTGGCGGGTATTGTAAATAAAATGGTAATCAGGGGTGATGACAAAAGTCACCACCCCTGAAAAATTACAACTGTTTTACACCTGCTATCAGAGCACCAACAGCTTTCTGACCATCACCGTAAAGCATGCGGGTGTTATCGGCGTAGAACAAATGGTTCTCGATACCGGAGAAACCGGAACCCTTACCACGCTTAATGACGATACAGTTCTTCGCCTTGTCCGCATCCAGTATTGGCATGCCATAGATTGGGCTGTCCGGATTGCTGCGTGCAACCGGGTTTACCACGTCATTAGCACCGATAACCAGGGCCACATCAGTTGTTGGGAATTCCGGATTAACTTCTTCCAGGTCCACAATCTTGTCATATTCAACGCCGGCTTCCGCCAGCAATACGTTCATGTGACCCGGCATACGACCGGCAACCGGGTGGATGGCAAATTTCACTTTCACACCGCGCTCTTCCAGCAACTGGGTCAATTCCTGCACCTTGTGTTGTGCCTGGGCAACAGCCATACCGTATCCGGGTATGATGACCACTTTCTGTGCATAGGCCATCATGATGGCCGCATCGTTGGCTTCGATTTCCTTCATTGAGCCTTCAATATCTTCTTCGGCAGCAGCACCGCTATCGGAACCAAAACTACTGAACAATACATTGCTGATGGGGCGATTCATGGCTTTCGCCATCAATTGCGTAAGCAAGGTACCGGAAGAACCAACGACGGTACCGGCGATAATCATGGCCGCGTTGTTCAACACAAAACCTTCAAACGCAACCGCGAGACCGGTGAATGCATTGAACAATGAAATCACCACGGGCATATCGGCGCCACCGATCGGAGTGGTGACCATAATGCCGAACACCAGTGCCATGATGAAGAACGCCAGTACCAGGGTAATGCTGACATGATCACCAAATCCGATGTAAAAACCGGCTATTACTGTGGCGGCAAATAACACCAGGTTGATGATCTGGTGCATAGGCAGGCGAATGGTTTTACGCATAATGCCCTGTAGTTTGGCGAAGGCCACGGCTGAACCGGAGAAGGATACGGCACCAATCAGGCCACCCAACACCGCCAGCACCATGATGACGGTATCCAGACTGTGGCCGCTGCCGGCCACTTTCACCAGCTCCACGGCAGCAATCGCCGCGGCTGCACCACCACCCATACCGTTATAGATGGCAATCATCTGGGGCATGTCGGTCATGGCCACACGCTTGGCGGTGAAGTAGGCAATGGCGGAACCCAAGGCGATGGCCACCACAATCAGAATGGCATTGGTGGAATGTGCCAGAACACCTGGCTCAAGGAAAGCCACCAGTGATGCAGCGACCATACCCACGCCCGCCCAGACAATACCGCCACGGGCAGTGACCGGTGAGGACATTTTCTTCAGGCCGAGAATGAACAGTACGGCGGCAAGGAAATAAACAATCTGTACAACTGTGGACATTATTTGCTCCCCCTGGTGCTGCTCTTGAACATTTCAAGCATGCGCACAGTGGCGACATATCCACCCACCGCATTACCGGCAGCCAGTGCCACACCGAAGAATCCAATCACCATTTCCAGTGTGGTGTCGGCGTGCCCCATGGCAACCATGGCGCCCACCAGCACGATACCGTGAACGAAATTGGAACCGGACATCAGCGGTGTATGCAGAATCACCGGTACCCGGCTGATGACTTCATAACCGGTAAATGCCGATAACATGAATATATAAAGTGCTGTGAAGCCCTCAATCATTTGGTTACCTCCACACGGCGATAACGTTCGCTCTTGACGTCGCCACAATGGGTCAGGGCGCAATTGGCAATAACTTCATCATCCCAGTCCAGCTCCAGATTACCGTCCTTGATGAAGGGTGAGATCAGGTTGTACAAATTCTTGGCATACATTTCACTGGCATGAACCGGTGTCTGGGCCGCCACATTCAAAGGTGCATGAATGGTGACGCGGCTTTCGAAATCCACGGTATGACCTGGGTCGGACAACTCACAGTTACCGCCACCTTCCGCGGCCAGATCCACAATCACCGCACCAATTTTCATATTGGCCACCATGTCTTTGGTAATGATTTTGGGGGAAGGACGACCGGGAATGGCTGCTGTGGTTATGACCACATCAGACAGAGCTATGTGCTTGGCCAGCACATCCTGTTGTTGTTTTTTCTCTTCATCGGTGAGCTCGCGGGCATAACCGCCATCGCCTTCCGCCTTAACGCCGGTATCGACGAACTTGGCGCCCAGGGACTCGCATTGTTCCTTGGTGGCACTGCGCACGTCATAGGCTTCCACAATGGCACCCAGACGTTTCGCGGTGGCGATGGCCTGCAAACCGGCAACACCTGCGCCGATGACCAGCACCTTGGCGGGACGAATAGTACCGGCTGCAGTGGTCAGCATGGGGAAAAAGACGCTGGCCAGATCGGCACCCATCAATACGCCTTTATAGCCGGCAATCGCAGCCTGGGATGACAGGGCATCCATGGACTGGGCACGGGTAATACGCGGAATCAGCTCCATGGCGAGGCTGGTAATTTTTTTCTCGCACATCTTGTGTGTCAGATCTTCATTCTTGTGAGGCTGCATGAAACCGATCACGACAGCACCTTCCTTGATCATATCCAGTTCTTCCATGGTGGGCGGCGCCACCTTGAAGATCAGGTCCGCATCTTTATACAGCTCCTGCGGTGTATCAATAATTTTGACACCTTCGAAAATTTCATCCGGAAAATGAGCGGACAAGCCCGCGCCCCTTTCCATACAAACTTCCACGCCCAGACCAATCAGGCGTTTGGCGACGCCGGGTTCCAGAGCGATACGACGTTCACCCGGTGTAATTTCATTCGGTACTGCCAGACGTATTGGCATTCTTGTTATCTCCTGCGTTCGTGCAGATCTGGTAAAACTTAACCCTGAGTCCGGCAAAGAAAAATTATCCTTGGCGTTTCGCGGTTAAAGCTGAAAAAATGACGGGGTATGGTACAAGATTCTGCTGTCCGTTTGAACTGATGCTTGAGTTACTCGTTTACAATTGTGAAATTTTTCCCAAAAGAGTATAGGTTGCATGTTATTTAAAAAGAAAGAAAAAAGTCACATAAATTTCATTCATGGCAGTCAGGAGCGTATTGGCATCCTCCTGGTCAATCTTGGCTCCCCTGAAGCCCCCACGACTTCGGCTGTTCGCAAATATCTGGCAGAGTTTCTCTGGGACCCAAGAGTCATTGAAGTGCCCCGCCTGCTGTGGTGGCTCATTCTGCATGGTGTTATTCTGCGTATTCGCCCACCCAGAACGGCCAAAAATTATAAAAAAGTATGGACCGATGAAGGCTCCCCGCTGATTGCCATTTCCAGAAAACAGGCGCAGGCGGTGGAAAAACAGCTTCAAAAACAGATTCGTGGCAGCGTGGTTGTGGATATCGCCATGCGTTATGGCAAGCCATCAATTGCCACCGGATTACGGGGTTTACGCAAAGCCGGTGCCCATCGGTTTTTGATTCTGCCCATGTATCCGCAATATTCCGCCACCACCAGTGCATCGGTGTTCGATGCGGTAACCGAAGAATTACGCCACTGGCGCTGGCTGCCGGATATGCGTTTCATCAACAGTTATCACGACCATGCCGGTTACATCGGTGCACTGGCCCAAAGTATCGATAAACACTGGCAGGCCCGCGGCAAAAAACCGGATAAATTACTGTTCTCTTTCCACGGCATCCCGAAACGTTATTTCGATAATGGCGATCCCTATTTCTGTCATTGCCAGAAAACCGCAAGACTGGTGGCCGAAAAGTTGCAGTTAAGCGACGAGCAGTGGATGGTTGCGTTCCAGTCCCACTTCGGCAAGGAAGAATGGTTAAAACCTTATTGCGATGAAACCCTGGCGGAACTGCCGCAACAGAACGTGAAATCGGTGGATGTGATTTGTCCCGGCTTTTCCGCCGATTGCCTGGAAACCCTGGAAGAAATCGGTATGGAAAATCGACAGATTTTTCTTGATAACGGCGGCGAGGAATATCATTACATACCTGCCCTCAATGACCATGCCACTCATATAAAAGCCCTGTGCGATTTAATTCAGCAACACAGTTTTGGCTGGCCGGAAACCATGCCCGGCTGGGATGCCGGCAAGCGTGCAGTGGATGCGAAAAAAACCCACGAACGCGCACGGAAAATGGGCTCGAAGAACTAGTAATTTCCTGTGATGAAAACCAGACCCGACATCGCCATCAGCAGCTGCATTCTTGGCAATGCCGTGCGTTATGATGGTGAGTCAAAATATTTACCCGAGATCTGTACTGAACTGCAACAACACTTCAATTTAATTGCCGTTTGCCCGGAAGTGGAAATTGGCCTGGGTGTACCGCGACCACCGGTTCAGTTAACCGGCAACCCGGATCAACCCGAGATGACCGGCAGGGATAATCCGGATATTAATGTCACGGATAAAATGCGCACCTACTGCCACCGCAAACCACCACAACTCAACCATATTTACGGTTATGTTTTCAAAAGCAAATCGCCCAGTTGCGGCATCCACGGCATTCCGGTTTTCGATCATGGCAACATCATCGATGACAACAACCGTGGCCTGTTTGCCGATGCCATGATCAAGCTTTATCCCGACCTGCCGATAAGCGATGAAGTATCACTGATGCATCCGGAACAAAGACACCAGTTCATACAGCAGGTACTACACTATTATCAGACCACGAAAAAAACCGATTTGAATGAATAGATGCCATTACATTTTTCGACTCGTGACAGGCCTGCTGTGCTTTTGTTTTTTAGGCGCTGTACAAGCGGGTCCCCGCGAAGATGGTTTGAAAGCCTATCAACAGGGCCACTACGCCGAAGCCATTAAACTCTGGACACCGCTGGCGCAGGCCGGCGATACCGAAGTGCAGTACAACCTCGGCATCATGTACAGCGAAGGCCGCGGCGTTGAACCGGATTTTCAACAGGCGATCAACTGGTTCACCGCGGCCGCCGAAAAGGACGATGCGGATGCCGCCAGCCGACTGGGCTTGCTGTACATACTCGGTAAGGGTGTGGAAAAAGATTATACCCAGGCCGAAAAATGGTTTCGTCTCGCGGCCAACAAGGGCAATGCCAGTGGTCAGTACAACCTGGGGTTGATGTACGCCAATGGCCTGGGTGTCACCCAGGATCACATGCTCGCCCTGCGCTGGTATTACAAGGCTGCGCAACAGAATCATGTTGGCGCCGAGTTTAATCTGGGCCACATGCACGAAAATGGTCTTGGCATTCCCAAAGATTACAAGGAAGCGTTTCGCTGGTATGACAAGGCTGCCCGGGAAGGCGCTGCCGATGCTCAGGCCAATCTCGGTCGCATGTATTATCTCGGACTCGGTGTTCCCAAAGATTTGATTGTGGCTTACGCCTGGTTCAGTGCGGCGGCCCAGCAAAACATTGCCAATGCCGAGAACAACAAATTATTTGTATTGAATCAACTCGGCGCCAAAGAAAAAAAAGACGCCGAGGAACTGGCGAAGCAATACATCAGCAAGTTTATTAAATCCACCTCCTGACACGCAGCATTAAAAAATCCTATCCCCGTTCCATTAACCTGTTCCATTAAAGCGTGGCTATGCTTCATGAACTATGCTTAGAAATAGTTTATGGCGAATGTTTTCACGAAGGCGGAACAACACTATGGCCAGTAAATCTTCCAAATCAGCATCCACAAAATCTCCACGAAAAGCCGGCACCAAAAAACAGGCCGGCGAAAATCAGCCTGAAGTAAAGAAAATCAAAAAAAAGCTTTACGAAGAAGAACTGGCCAGGCTGCAAATTGAACTGGTCAAACTTCAGGAATGGATTAAACATACCGGCCTCAAGGTGGTGGTGGTATTTGAAGGCCGCGATGCTGCCGGCAAAGGCGGTTCCATCAAGCGCATTACCCAAAGCCTGAGCCCGCG
The DNA here is from genome assembly GCA_041592495.1 of Gammaproteobacteria bacterium. Lineage (GTDB taxonomy): Bacteria > Pseudomonadota > Gammaproteobacteria > SZUA-229 > SZUA-229 > JBFHPZ01. The sequence goes on from JBFHPZ010000029.1 coordinate 6,775, forward strand.
TGTATGTCGTGTGGTTGCATTACCTGCTCCCACCGAGCGCGAAAAAACCCAGTGGTATTTCCAGCGCTATGTGCAACATCTTCCTGCTGCCGGTGAAATGGTGATTTTCGATCGCAGCTGGTACAACCGTGCCGGTGTTGAACGCGTGATGGGATTTTGTACCGATGAAGAATATCGTGAATTTTTACGCTCCTGCCCGGAGTTCGAACGCATGCTGGTACGTTCCGGTATTATCCTGATCAAATACTGGTTTTCAGTGAGTGATGATGAGCAGGAAAAACGTTTCCAGGGACGCATTTATCATCCCACCAAACACTGGAAACTCAGCCCCATGGATTTACAGTCACGCAGCCGCTGGGTGGAATACTCCAGAGCCAAGGATGACATGTTCGCCCACACCGACATCAAACAGGCACCCTGGTATGTGGTGAATGGCGACAACAAGAAACGCGCGCGACTCAATGTGATCACACACTTGCTGAGCATGATCGATTATGAAGATTTGTCACCCAAACCGATTGAACTGCCGCCGCGACAAAAGGAAAGCGGTTATGTACGACCGCCCCTGAGTGACCAGACGTTTATCCCGGAAATTTATTAATCACTACCCAATAAAAAAGGCCGGATCAAGTCCGGCCTTTTTAATACAAATGACAATGCGATTATGCAGCGTCTTCTGCACGCTGGTGGTATTCAACCACCTTGGCTACTTCATTCTTCGAACCCAGAATAACCGGTACACGCTGATGCAAATCAGTCACGGTGATATCCATGATGCGCTCGTGTGCAGTTGAGCTCATACCACCGGCCTGTTCCACAATAAAGCTCATGGGATTGGCTTCATACATCAAACGCAGTTTGCCTGGCTTGGATGGATCGCGGTTATCGTAGGGATACATGAAAATACCGCCACGCACCAGGATACGGAACACTTCCGCTACCATGGAAGCCACCCAACGCATATTGTAGCGTTTGCCCAGCGGGCCTTTTTCACCCTGGGTACAGTCTTCGATGTACTGCTGCATGGGCTCTTCCCAGAAACGCTTGTTGGACATGTTGATAGCATATTCCTTGGTGTCTTCAGGAATGGTCACGCCCTGTTTGGTCAGCACGAATTCACCAATACGATTATCCAGGGTGAACATGTTGACGCCCTGACCGGTTGTTAATACCAGTACGGTAGAGGGGCCATAAACGACGAAACCGGCGGCCTTTTGCTTGGTGCCTTTCTGCAGGAATTCCGCCATGGAAGGATCCGCCTTGCAACCCTTGGGCGCTTTCATCACGGAGAAAATGGTACCCACTGAGATATTCACGTCGATATTGGAGGAACCATCCAGGGGGTCGAACATCAGGATGTATTCGCCGCGCTCCATAGCAGGCACCATGATGGGATCATCCACTTCTTCGGAACCCATGCCGGCTACCAGGCCGCTGACTTTCATGTGGTCAACCAGGATGTCGTTGGTGATGATATCCAGCTTCTTCTGGGTTTCACCCTGCACGTTTTCAGTACCCGCCACACCCAGCACACCGGAAAGATCACCACGGTTTACCGTGGCAGCAATTTCCTTGCAGGTGATGCTGACTTCGTGAATCAGCTCGATCAGGTCAAATGGAAGATCCACGCCAGTGCGCTTTTCGTGCAAAAGAAATTGCTTCAGTTTCATGCCAGTAGTCATCGCGACTCCCTAAATCTTAAATTCGTGAACAAGACCAGGAAAGCCGCCCAGGGGAGGTAAATCAGGGGAGACGCTTTCGCCAGTCATCAAAAAATGGCCGGGTATATTAACATATTATTAAATGATGTATATCAAATAAGCCTGATTAACCGCATGGACAGATCATACCAGACTTGACTATATCTATACCTTGATATAGATATAGTCAAAACACTATGAGAATACATCTATGAAGATTGGCGATGTCGCAAACCGTCTCGACCTGTCGGTTCAGACCCTGCGATTTTACGAGCGTGAAGGCCTGCTGAATGCTCGACGCAGTGCCGGGGGCACCCGTGTTTACAACCCTGATGACGTTGACCGCATCATAGCCATTCGTAATCTCGGCAAACTGGGCATTCCCCTGCAGCAGATTAAGCAACTGGCAAACACCCGCCCGGCCAGCAGCACCGGCAATGAAGCCAGCCATGCCGTTGCCGGGCAACTGCAATCCATAGCCAACACACTTCAACAGCTGAAAACCCAAATCGACCACACCCTGACGGATATACAACAGGCACACAAGCTGGTCGTCCAATGTTTTGATTGCAAAGAAAAACCGACTCGAAGCGGTTGTGCCACCTGCCCCGTCGCTGACAATCTTAATCAGGCGCAACTGCTACAACTTATCTGGGACCAGGATTATGCAGACCCAAAAGAATGATGCCATACGGATCCCGGTTAGCTATCACAGCGAATGGCAGGATGGCTTCGGCGCCCGCGGCTGGAAAATCGACGCCTCTATTAATGACCCACAGGTGATCGCCAGCACGGCGGAAACCGGACGCAACATTCCCACCTCGGTGTTCGTTCACGATATTGTGGACCACCATCTCTGCGGCCTTGCCCTGAGCGGCCATCGCAATGAAGCCATTGCACTGACATTACTCGAATTGCGCACCGGATCCAGCCCCATACCGGACTTCACCCAAATGACGGAGGAAGACATTCTGCGTGGCAATGTAAACGGTGAAAGCATGCGCACATTTTTGCCGGCTTCACTCATGGAACAGGTGCCGCAAAAAATTCAGGGTGATAACAAATTATCGATTGGTTATTTAACCGGATTGCTGGGTGAAGCAGAACTAAAACAAAAGCTGGTCGAGCATTTTGTATATCTGGGAAAATCAGGCCTGAGCCTGGCCATTGATCAGTGGAATAAAACCGGCCTTGATTTCAACGAACGTAAGTATATAGGGCTGTGTATTCAAAACATTCTTGAACAAATAGATGCAGCTCTGGTGCAACAGAAACCCGAAACCCTGCATGGCCAGCTGCAAATTTCCAATCATGATTGCAGATTAATACTGGATACGGGCGAGGTGTATGTGGCTCAATCCACCAGGCACTAATATTTTTAAATTAAAGAAAATATTGAATTATGCAGGTGCGAATATATACGCACAAATGTGCTGAAAAACCGAACATTGTCCGAATGAATTCGGGCCTACATTTCGCTGTCAGCCCTTAAACATATTGCCCCGCCGCCCAGCCGGACGACCAGGCCCACTGGAAATTGAAACCGCCCAGCTGGCCGGTCACATCCACCACTTCGCCAATGAAATAAAGGCCTTTCACCCTGTTCGCTTCCATGGTTTTGGATGACAGCTCATCGGTATCCACACCCCCCAGGGTTACCTCGGCGGTTTTGTAGCCTTCGGTGCCGGCGGGCCTGATGCGCCAGTGGTGCAGCCGATCGCTGAAACCCTGCAATTGTTTATCGCTGAACTGATTAATGGCCTTATCCATCTGCCACAGCTCACACAGGCATTGCGCCAGGCGTTTCGGCAGGTGTTCATGCAACACGTTTTTCAATTCCATTTTGGGATGGGCCTGTTTCATTTCCGCGAGAAAGGCAGACGCATCCAGCTGCGGCAATAAATCGATCTCGATATCTTCCCCCGGCTGCCAGTAGGAGGAAATCTGCAACATGACGGGACCACTCAAACCTCGGTGGGTAAACAGCATGGCGTCTTTCATGGTGACATCACCGCAGGTCACGGCGACATCCAGCGATACCCCGGCCAGTTCGGACAATTGTTGCATCATGTGTTTGTCCAGGGTGAACGGCACCAGTGCAGCATGCAAGGGATAGACTTTCAAACCGAATTGACGCGCCACATCGTAGCCAAAACCGCTGGCGCCGAGACTGGGGATGGACAGGCCGCCGGTGGCTATCACCAGTGACTCACATACAAACTCGCCATCGCTGGTGGTCAGGGTGAAACCTTCACCCTGTTGAATATTATTCACACTGCAACGGGTACGGATTTCCACGCCTGCATCGGCGCATTCATCCAGTAACAGCTGCAACACCTGTTTCGCGCTGTGCTGGCAAAACAACTGCCCCTCATCCTTGTGCACATACTCAATGTGATGCTTGTCGATCAACGCCAGAAAATCATAGGGCGTATAGCGTTTCAGGGCGGATTTGCAGAAATGCGGATTATGGGAAAGATAATTGTCCGGCGTGGCGTAAAGATGGGTGAAATTGCAGCGCCCGCCACCGGACATGAGGATTTTCTTGCCCACCTTGTTGGCATGATCCAGCACCAGTACCCGCCGTCCCCGCTGACCGGCGGTCAATGCGCACATCAGACCGGCGGCACCGGCACCGATAATGATCACCTCGAATGGCTGTGATGTACTCGTCTTCATAGGTCGCGCATCATAGCAAACCCCGACACACCGGGCAGAATATTGCTTTCCCAGGCACAAAAACCTGTACAACATTTGCACAAACCACCTCGGCTTCCAACCTGGAAAACAGCGAAATCGGGGAAAACGGCTTAAAACCGGGCTTGACTTATACAAAGTATTGTACATATATTATACATAATCAAATTATATGTATAAGTTATGTACAATATTAGCAGCATATCCAATCTCACCGGCATCAACCCCATTACCCTGCGCGCATGGGAACGGCGCTATGGCCTGATTAAACCCAGGCGAACACCCAAGGGGCACAGGCTCTACAGCGAAGACGATTTAGTTACCATCAGCAAGGTGCTGAAACTGCTGGAACAGGGGATTGCGGTCAGCCAGGTGGAGCACTACCTGAACCGGCAATCCGCACCCCATCAGGAAAACATCAGCCCCTGGCAGGCCTGTCAGGATCGCATGCTGCAGGCGGTAATCGACTTTGATGAACCCGCCCTGGAAAAAATCTACAACGAAACCATGTCCCTTTATCCCGTGGATCTGGTGACCCGGGAACTACTCATCCCCTTGCTCAGGAGCCTGGGTGAGCGTTGGCAAGCGCAGCAAAAAGGCGTAGGCGAGGAACATTTCCTGGCCATGTTCATGCGCAACAAACTGGGATCGCGCTTTCATCATCGCAACCTGAATAATCGCGGCCCTAAAGTCATTGCCGCCTGTTTGCCCGGGGAATATCACGAACTGGGATTATTACTGTTTTGCCTGGCAGCCCATGACCGGGATTACCGCATCATTTTACTGGGGGCCAATATGCCCCTGGAGGAACTGGCGGATATTGCCCGACGCACCCATTGCGCCGCCATCATCTTGTCTGCCTCGGTTGCCGAGGATCCGCAACAACTCGAACATGAACTGGCCATGCTGGTGGGCGAAGTCATTATCCCGGTATTTGTTGGCGGCCATATCGTCATTACCCATCACGACATGATTCAGCAGGCGGGCGCCATTGCCACCAGTGACGACATCAGCCGCAGCCTGAACACCATTCACACACAGCTGCAACAACACATGTCAGCAGGAGAATCCAAATGAGCCTGAATACTCAACGCGCCCTTAACTGGGTTGAGCAAGGACTGATGCCGGACAATATTATCCGCACGGGCATTCGTCGCCTGCTGAAGCAACGTCTTAAAGACATCCATGCCTCGGATCTGGAAAAAGTGACAGCCCTCAAATCCCTGTTCATTGAATCCATGAATCGGGCGCCCATTGCCCTGTCGCCGGATAAAGCCAACGAACAACATTACGAAGTGCCTGCGCAATTTTATAAACGTGTGCTGGGTAAACACAAAAAATACAGTTGCTGTTACTGGGACAATGAAACGACAAACCTGGATCAGGCGGAAGAAAATGCCTTAGGCATCACTTGCCTGCACGCCGACCTTGTCGATGACCAGAACATACTCGA
>JBFHPZ010000030.1:0-12310 GCA_041592495.1 Gammaproteobacteria bacterium
CCTCAATTCGGGATTTGGCATAACGCCTGGCATTTTGTAACAGATTACTGAGTGCACGCGCCAGCAGTCTCGGTTCGAAGCGCGCATATGTTAGGTCCAGGTCTCCGATACGGAATTCTATGACAATGTTATTTTTATTTGTGGTCGCCTGACGAATCACTGCGTCTAACCAGGGCTTAATGGATTGACGTTGAAATGCCATGTTCGGTCTGTCGCGATCAAAACGGGCAAAGGTGAGCAGCTCGGCTACCAGTTGATCAAGTTCGTCGATATCGTTGTTCATGCTTTGCATAAAACGCTTGCGTGCGGTTTCATCGGTGGAAGACTCCAGCATTTCGATGCCGAAACGCAGTCGTGCAATCGGCGTGCGCAACTCATGGGATACCGCGTTGGTAAGTTCTTTATGGGACGAAATCAAACCCTGTATTCGGTCTGCCATGCTATTGAAGGCATCGGCCATCCTGTGTAACACCGAATGGCGCGATAACGGCGTGCGTATCGACAAATTACCCTGACCAAAGGCCACGGCATTAAAACTAAGTTGCTTGAGGTCACGCCACAATGGATACACCCAGGACAACACCGCCAGTGCAACCAGCAGAGCTAATATCAGTACCAGGAAAACCGGCAAATAATTGAGCGTTAGCGGCTGATCAAATGGTCCCATTTGTTTAATGTACGGTGTGTCTACAATGCGCCGGAAGAATATCTGCTGGTGTTCGTCAATACCCTGCACAACCACATCACCATTATCCAGTCTCTGCTGAATATCTACTTCACCATGAAATGGTTTATCCGAACTGGTGTTGAGAAAGGCAACTTCCGGCTGCTGTACCAGGGTCAGGGGAAAATTGAACTGGGCATTCAGGGCTTTTATTTTTTCAATCCAGCCATGCTGCGGCAGCTCGCGCAGGTTCATTTCAATAAGATTAAAAGTGCTGTTGGATATGCGCTGTGCTTGCAGGTATGTTGATTGCTCTAATGGAATTTCCAATACCCAGTCGGTGTTAGCCAGTCGTCGATAGTTATAACTGGCCTGGTAAATACGTTGATGTATTACATTGCCTTGTTGCAGTCGCTCTATTATGTCAGCAGAAAATTGCAGGCCATCAATGGGTAATATGCGTACGGGATAACTATCACCCTGATTCATCTCATCCAGAATGGCTGGCCACTGTTGTTGCGGCGCATTGATCAGCCGATTTTCCAGTAAGCAAAAGGTTCCCTGTGATAAGTAACCGGTATATTGTTCCAGTGTACCTTTCAGAATGCTATTGAGATTGACGATGCCGACAAAGTACACCACGCCAGCAATGGCAAGAATGGAATAGAATTTAAGAAATAATCGCCCCATCAGCTGTGTTAATTCCAGGCGTCTTTAACGAACAAATAGCCTTTTCCGCGAACCGTCTTGATCCTGAAAGGCCTGGCGGAATCATCCCCCAGCTTTCTGCGTAAACGAGAAATCCGTATATCAACGGATCGATCTATGCCGTCATAATCAATACCACGCATACTATCCAGTATGCTTTCACGGCTAAGTATTTCACCTGCTCGACAGGCCAGCAACCACAGCAGTTCAAACTCGTTAGTGGTTAGATCCAGGACATTGTCGTGCAACCAGGCTTCGCGAGCAGAAGCACTGATGCGGAAATTGCCGTAATGGATATCGCGGGTGGTTTCAGCGGCAGGCGTAGTAGATGAGCCAGGATGTTGAAAGCGCCGTAACAGTGCGCGGATGCGTGCCAACAACACTCTTGGTTGCACCGGTTTGGTTACATAATCATCCGCTCCAATTTCAAGCCCAACCACCTGGTCGATATCCTCATCCCTTGCGGTCAGCATCATAATCGGACCGCTATATTCTGGTCGCACAGTCCTGCAGACTTCCAGTCCATCCATGCCCGGCAGCATCAGATCCAGCACCACCAGGTCGGGCTGCTCGGCTATGATACGTGCGCAGGCCTTATCTCCCCGGTGCTCGATGGCAACGTCCATGCCCTGTTGCTGCAGGTACTCCTGGATCAGGCTGGACAGTCGGGTATCGTCCTCAATCAGCAGAATACGAACAATCTCTGGTGTATCTGTGGAGTTAGAAGACACTGCTTGTTTCCTCTAAATAATTTCTGTCGTTATGGGTACACATTATAACGAGCATCGTGGTCCCAATTGTACGTTTCGTGTATGCAAGTGTATCGTTGTGTAACAGTACAGACAGCTTCAATCGAGTTGGTGGATGATGCAAAGGTCAGCAGCATAAGCTCCTGTTGTAACAAGCGTCCGTGTCTGATGTCGTTTGTTATTATTCGAAACTGTTACATAACGATACATCATTTACACACAGTTGCCACAGACGCCTTACCTATTCAGTCATAGACTGCATCGTACACAGCGCATGGGGATGGTCCCTATGACATACAACAGAAGGTAACTCGGTTATGAAAAAATTAAATTTAAAAAATATTACAGTATCAGTTGTATTTCTTCTGGCTACACCACTGGCCCATGCGGGTGACTGGACCGGCAATAACAGTGGCTATCTGGGCACCAAATCCATTGATGATAACAACTGGCCGGATCTTGATCATGAGCTCGCAATGGGAGCGATTATCGATATTCGTCAGCAGGACTGGCCGGTAAGCATTGCCCTGGATTTTGTCTCTACCGGTGATCGACATGATTACGGTTCGCAGGAAGACGAAACGACTGTACTGGAAGGCCATATAGGAATCAGAAAAGTATTTACCCTGGCTAATTCACCGATCAGGCCTTACCTCGGTGGCGGAATGGCCCTGGTGGCAGCAGAAATATCCAGCGATATTGGTTCGGTAAGCATATCTGAAGATGACCACGTAATCGGCAAATGGATCGGCATCGGCAGTTACTTCGACCTTGGTCCGCAGCTACACATGGGCATAGACATGCGCTATTCCGCTGCGGAAGTCAGGCTATCCAATCAAGATCGCGACATCGATGGGGTGTATACAGGTGTTAGCCTTGGCTACCACTGGTGAAATGCACTCAGTGCTGCCGGAACAGTTCCATCCATCATTCCGACATCTACAACAAACGATGAACGTATGGTTGGGTTTTGCGTTAATACAGTGAAAACAGAAATGAAGCCGTCTTTTAAAATGAGCTGAGTTTATTGGATTGGTGGCAGATGAACGTTAAGAGCGTGATAAGAGATACAGTGAGTCACCGGTAACTATTCATAAAAATTAAACCATGAAGTTAATATTGCAGAATGGTTTTTACAGGAATAGATGCGAGTAGATTGGCAAGAGGCTTGGATGCCTCGGAAAACATTTAAAACTTTGCTTTCCCTGAAGAAAAACGGAATTTTTTCTTAAAGTTCAGTGCGGGTATCACCCGTTTAAAGATAATTTGAATCACTGCGTGATGATGGATTTCCGTGTCATCTTCACACGGAAGAATGGTACCAGAGGCCGGACTCGAACCGGCACGCTTTTAAGGGCGGGGGATTTTGAATCCCCTGTGTCTACCAATTTCACCACTCTGGCATATTTGAATGTGCGTTCTACCGAAGCAGAACAGACGATTTAAGTAACACAGGGGATGCTTTATATCCGATTTTGAATCCCTTTCTTAATCGGTGTGCTTCGCACCTGTTTTACACACGGGTCGTCTTCACCCGTAAGAACCTACCACAACACCACTCTGGCAAGTAGGCTGGAACAGGCGGGCTATTCTAACGGTTTTGTGGGTTATGACAAGCCCTGTCAGAGCCTGAATTTGCTCACCAGTTGTTGTAGTTTGGCGGCGAGGTCGGCTAGCACCTTGGATTCTCGGGTGGTTTCTTCTGTGCCGGCTTTGCTTTCGTTGGCTATGTGGCTGATGTTTTTGATGTTGCGGTTGATTTCCACGGCGACTCCGGACTGTGAGCCGGCTTCGTCGTTGATCAGGGTGTTCATGCTGGTGATGGCGGTGACGGCTTTGGTGATTTCTTTGAGTGATTTACCGGCATCGGCGGCTTGTTGCACGCTTGCTGCGGCCTGGGATTGACCTTTTTCCATAACAGCAACGGTTTCCCGTGAGACCGATTGCAGGTTATCGATCATGGCCTGGATTTCTTTGGTGGATGCCTGGGTGCGTTGTGCCAGGGTGCGGACTTCATCGGCGACTACGGCGAAACCACGGCCTTGTTCTCCGGCTCTTGCGGCTTCAATGGCGGCATTTAATGCCAGTAAGTTGGTTTGTTCCGATATGCCCTGAATGACGTCGAGTACGCCGCCAATGTTGTTGCTTTCGGCTTCTACCCGGTTGATGGATGCGGCTGCATTTTCAACTTCATGGGCAAGGGCTTCAATTGAGCGGATGGTTTGGTCGACGACTTTGGAGCCTTTTTCGGCTTCTTCTTTTGCCAGTGCTGCGGCTTCAGCAGCCTGAGCGGCTTTTCCGGATACTTCCTGCGCAGTTTGTGTCATGCGCTGGATGGATTGTTCAACATATTGAGTTTCGGTGTGTTGTTTGTGTACACCATCATTGGTTTTCGTGGCGACAAGGCATATTTGCTGGACGCCATTGATCATTTGCTGACTGTCGATTTTGAGTTCGGCTACAACATCACGCAGGGTCTCTGCCATTTTGTTGAAGCTGATGATGATTTCGCCAATGACATCATTGCTTTGCATTTCGCAGGTGAATGTCAGGTCATGGTTACTGATGGCGGTTGAAATTTGGGCAATACGCTTTAGCTTTTTAAGTAATAAGTGACTCAATAGCGCGTAATTAATGACGCCAATCACTACACCGGCAACCAGACATCCCAGTACAAACCAGCCATACATGCCTTCCTTGTATTCAACAAAAAATTCGGCGTAGAAGGGAAAAACTATACCCATCAATAAGCCGAATGCCAGAAAAGCGAATAACAGATTTCTGAGAATACTGGGTTTCATTAAGGGAATACCTTAGTCGTTTTCAGAGGAGCAGCTTATAAATATATAGTTGTTTGATGTCGCACTAGCAAGCAGCTAGCCGGAGTCGACAGGATTAAACTGAAAAAGATTGTTTTAAATGAAGTTAGTTTGGAAAAACCTTGCGAAATGGCAGGATTTTGATTTTTGCGTATACACCTGCAGCTACATAAGGATCTGCATCTGCCCAGTTTTTGGCATCTTCCAGTGAGTTGAATTCTGCCACGATGAGGCTGCCGGAAAATCCTGCATCGCCGGGGTCTTCCGAATCGATGGCGGGATGTGGGCCCGCCAGAACCAGGCGTCCTTCGCTTTGCAGGGCTTCCAGTCTTTTCAGGTGATCAGGTCGTGCTTTGATGCGATTTTGTAAGCTACCGGCAACATCTTCCGCAATAATGGCATAGAGCATTCTTACTCTTCCTCTGCTGGTTGCTTTTCCTCATGCTGGATATAGCGCGCCATGTAAAAGGCTTGGGCAATCACGAACAGGAAGGTCAGCCCCATGAGGCCAAATAGCTTGAAGTTAACCCAGACATCCATGCGGGTTTTTTCATCCATGTCGAGGCCGTAGAAGAAGGCAACATATAAATTGGCGGCACCGCTAATAATAAAAAATGCCACCCATGACATATTCAATTTTGCCCATATTGGATCGGGCAGGCTGATTTGGCCGCCCATCATGCGTTGCACCAGATTTTTTTCACCCAGATAGTGACTGCCAAGAAACGCCAGGGCAAATACCCAGTTGAGTAAAGTGGGTTTCCACTGAATAAATGAAGGGTTGCCAAAAACAATGGTGATACCGCCAAGAACGGTGATCAGGCCCAGTGAAATCAGGTGCATTTTTTCGAAGCGGCGGTTTTTAAACCAGTAACCACCCACCTGGATAAAGCTGGCGATGATGGCGATGGATGTCGCGATTATGGTGGCGACTATTACTTCCGGTTGATCGGGGCTGAACCATTGGCCAACAGGGGTGTTGTCTGTGATTGCGCTGGCCTGGTGATAACTCAGAAAAAACAGGATGATGGGGAATAAATCGTATAAAAGTTTCATAATTAAGTCAGTTACTGCGATGCCGATTAATTTAGCATGAAATGTATAGCCTTTGCAGACATCATTCTGTGACAAGCTTCTGCTACTGATTGTTCCATCGTGGCTCCTTCAAGTTTTTGACAGGATTTTCTTTGCCGAAAGCCCCGTTTGGTACACAATACGGCCCCCATGAGCCAGTATTTTGAAATTCATCCGACACATCCCCAGAAGCGACTGATTTCCCAGGCCGTTGAGATTATTCGTCAGGGTGGGGTTGTGGTTTATCCAACGGATTCCAGTTATGCCATCGGTTGCCATATTGGTGACAAGGATGCCATGGAGCGCATTATTCGAATTCGTCAGGTCGATGACAAACATTATTTCACGCTGGTGTGTAAGGATCTGTCCGAGATTGCCACCTATGCCATGGTCGGTAATACGGAATATCGTATGCTGAAATCCCTTACCCCTGGCCCCTATACCTTTATTCTCAAAGCTACCCACGAAGTGCCGCGACGGCTGATGCATCCCAAACGTCGCATGATTGGTATTCGTGTGGTGGATAACCCCATCGTGCGCGACATGCTGGACGAACTGGGGCAACCAATTATGAGTTCGACCTTGATTTTGCCGGGTAAGGATATGCCGGAAACCGACCCTGAAGAAATCCGCGACAAGCTGGAGAAACAGGTGGACTTGATTATAGGCGGCGGTAACTGCGGCTTTGAGCCCACCACGGTGATCAACATGGTTGACGTGCCGCCGACGCTGATCCGTGAAGGCAAGGGTAAGGATCACGGGTTGGACAGCTGATGCGTGATATTGCAAACTAGCTGCCTTTAAGCATTTTTATTCCTGATGGATTTACTTCTAAAAATTGTTACCTGGGCTATTCCTCTGCTTCTGGCCATTAGCCTTCACGAGGCGGCTCATGGCTGGATTGCGCATCTGTTGGGGGATTCAACCGCCAAGCAGCTTGGCCGCTTAACGGCAAACCCTATCAAGCATATCGATCCGGTGGGAACACTGGCGGTACCGGTATTTTTATTGCTGGTAAGTCAGGGGAGCTTTGCATTTGGTTGGGCCAAGCCTGTTCCGGTTGATCCACGAAATTTTGCAAATCCTCAGAAGGACATGGCGCTGGTGGCTCTTGCCGGCCCGGCCTCAAACTTTGTTATGACCCTGCTCTGGATCCTGGTAATGCTGCTAGCCCACAACGTACTGCCCAACGGAATGATTGCTGCAATCTTATCCGGCATGGCGGAAGTGGGCGTGGTCATTAATCTGATATTGATGGTGTTAAATCTGTTTCCCATACCGCCACTGGATGGGGGGCGTATTCTCACCGGCGTGCTACCGCCACAATGGGCCGCGATGTTTGCGCAACTGGAAACGGTTGGCATGTGGGTGGTAATTTTTCTTTTAGCCAGTGGGATTCTGGGTAAAATACTGTGGCCAATGGTGAAGGGGGTTCAATCGAACCTCTATGCTTTATTTGGATTAGGCTGAGGAGGTCATTTGAGTTCTGTTCCTGCGCAACACCAGCGCGTGTTATCGGGTATGCGTCCAACCGGGGCGTTACATCTGGGGCACTATCACGGTGTTTTGAAAAACTGGATTAATCTGCAGCATGAATATGAATGTTTCTTTTTTGTTGCCGACTGGCATGCGCTGACTACCCAATACGAGGATCCGAGCATCATTGGCGCCAGCACCTATGACATGGTCATAGACTGGCTGGCAGCCGGGGTGAGCCCGGGCGCCGCCAAGTTGTTTATCCAGTCCCGCGTGCCGGAACATGCCGAACTGCATCTGCTGTTGTCCATGATTACTCCATTGGGCTGGCTGGAACGAGTACCGACCTATAAGGACCAGCAGGAAGCCCTCAAGGAAAAAGATCTCGCCACCTACGGCTTTCTCGGTTACCCCTTGCTGCAATCCGCCGATATTCTGGTTTACAAGGCGGGGCAGGTGCCGGTGGGTGAAGATCAGGTAGCCCACGTGGAACTAACTCGCGAAGTGGCGCGTCGTTTTAATCATCTTTATGGCAAGGAACCGGATTTCGAAGAGCGTGCGGAAGCCGCCATCGCCAAGATGGGCAAGAAGAACGCCAAGCTGTATCGTGATTTACGCAAACGCTATCAGGAGCAGGGCGATACCCAGTCCCTTGATGTGGCCCAGGCTTTGCTGGAATCGCAGGGTAATATTTCTCTTGGGGACCGCGAACGTTTGTTTGGTTATCTCGAGGGTTCCGGTCGCATTATTTTGCCAGAACCCCAGGCCTTGCTGACCCCTGCGTCAAAAATGCCGGGTCTGGATGGTCAGAAAATGTCCAAGTCCTATCGCAATACCATCTCCCTTCGTGAAGACCCGGATGAAGTCACCAAGAAACTGCGCACCATGCCGACTGATCCGGCCCGTGTTCGCCGTACCGATCCCGGTGATCCGGATAATTGCCCTGTGTGGAAATTGCATCAGGTTTACTCTAACGAGAAAACCCAGGAATGGGCAAAAGAGGGCTGCAGGAGTGCCGGCATTGGCTGTGTCGAGTGTAAGCAGCCGGTGATAGATTCGGTGATATCCGAACTGAAACCCATTCGCGAACGTGCCAAGGATTACATCGACGATCCATCTGCAGTTAAAGCCATTCTGGATGAAGGCTGTGAAGCGGCTCGAGATGTTGCCCGTGATACACTGGATGAAGTCCGCAAAGCCATGGGTTTGAGTGTTCGATAAAAAATGACCGATCCAACTAATAAAACAGAGTCTGAACAGTATCCTGCCCATCGCCAGGGCGAAATGCCCTTTGCGGTGATACAGGGTGAACCTTTAACCATGCTTCCGGAGGATTTATACATTCCGCCGGATGCGCTGGAGGTTTTCCTCGAAGCATTTGAAGGCCCACTGGATTTACTGTTGTATCTGATTAAACGACAGAATCTGGATATCCTGGATATACCCATCGCCCGCATCACAGAGCAATACATGCAATATATCGAGCTCATGAAAGACATGCGTTTTGAGCTGGCGGCGGAATACCTGGTGATGGCAGCCATGCTGGCAGAAATTAAATCCCGTATGTTGTTACCACGTCCCGAATCCGCTGATGAAGAGGAAGATCCACGGGCAGAGCTGATTCGTCGTTTGCAGGAATATGAGCGATTCAAGAAAGCTGCGGAAGACATAGATGAGATTTCCCGCATGGAAAGGGACACTTTCCGAGCCAGCGCGGAGCCGCCGGTGATGGAGCACAAAATTCCTGAACCGGATGTGGATTTACGTGAACTGTTACTGGCCTTTAAAGATGTATTATCCCGTGCGGATATGTACACCCATCACCAAATTCAGCGTGAGCCTTTGTCAGTTCGGGAGCGCATGAGCAATGTATTAGCAGCGCTTAAATCCGATACTTTCACGGAATTTACCAGCCTGTTCAACATAGAAGAAGGTCGTCGTGGTGTGGTTGTGACTTTCATGGCAGTGTTGGAGTTGCTTAAAGAATGTTTGATTGACCTGGTGCAGGCAGAAGCCTTTGCGCCTATTTATGTAAAAGCCGCGACGGCCGCCCAGACGTCACAGGCTGAGATTGAGTAATCATGGAAAAACAAACGCTAAAAAATATAATCGAATCGATTTTAATGACCGCGGATAAACCCAAGGATGTCCGTGAACTGGAAGCCCTGTTTGAAGCCGATACCGACCGTCCTTCCCGTGATGAAATTCGTCAGGCTTTGAGCGCCCTGCAGGAGGACTATGAGGGTCGAGGTCTGGTACTGAAAGAAATTGCCAGTGGTTATCGCTTTCAGGTGGCAGAACAGTATGCGCCCTGGGTCTCACGCCTGTGGGAAGAAAAACCGCCTCGTTATTCCCGTGCCTTGCTGGAAACCCTGGCTCTGGTGGCTTATCGTCAGCCGATTACCCGTGGTGAAATCGAGGAAATCCGTGGTGTCAGCGTCAGCAGTCATATTCTCAAAACCCTGCTGGAAAGGGATTGGGTCAGGGTATTGGGGCACAAAGATGTACCAGGAAAACCTGCCATGTACGGTACGACCCGCGAAGTTCTGGATTACTTCAATATGAAAAGCCTTGATGAGCTGCCCAGCCTGGCTGAAATCAAGGATCTGGACAAAATCCATCCCGAGCTTGCCCTGGATCAGGGTGAGTTTGAAGCTGCGAACGATAGTGATGAAAACCATTCGTCTGAAGAAGGTGATGAATTGTCGGTAACCGCTGAATCTGAACAAACGGCAGAGAATGACACCGATCAGCCTGAAACAGGGGAATCGGAGCCTGATATGACCCATTCCGAGGATGAAGAGGCGGAAATACAGGCCAGTTAGTCGTCTTGAGTATTCTTCAAGACTGTGTTATACAAAATATATGCAATACTGCGTCTGGAGTAGGTTATGGGCGTTTTATCAGTCCAAAATAGTGCGGTTCAGGGTATTCAGCGTGGCCTTGATGGCATGCGTAAAAATGCCGCTGAAATTGCGAGTGCTGATCAACTGAATCAGGCTGGCGAGGAAACAGATCTCGCAGGCTCAATGGTTGAGATGAACCAGAATAAGGTTCAGGTTCAGGCTTCCGCAAAAGTCGTTTCTGCACTTGATGAGGTCATCGGTACTCTTATCGATACCCGTGCGTGATTCTGTTCGCGCATATTCTGCTTATACCTTACTCCACCGGCTGACTAATTATGGTTTTGTATTATGCAAACCGGTGTTCGTCAAGAAGTCTCAAATATACCCCTTTCCACAATTGCGCCCAGGCGTATAACTACCAATATTTCTGCTAGAACATCTGTTGTCTCAGGTTCTGACGCAGAAAAACAGGACAATGAACAGCAGCTGCGTCAGGAAGAACAACGCATTCTGCAACAGCTCCGATCTCGAGATCGTGAGGTCAGGGCTCATGAAGCTGCGCACATTGCCGCTGGTCGTCCTTATATTCTCAGCGGTCCCAGTTATACCTATCAACGCGGACCGGATGGTCGACCCTATGCAATTGGCGGCCAGGTGCAGCTCGATACTTCAGAAGTACGCGATGATCCCGAGGCCACCTTGAGCAAGGCTGAGCAGGTACGTCGTGCGGCCCTGGCGCCGGCACAGCCATCACCTCAAGATTTGAATGTGGCGGCAAATGCCAGTCAGCTGGCGGCACGGGCAAGAGTGGAGCTGGCAATGCAGCGACGGGAAGAACTTGATTCGCAAGTACAGGCACAATCCGGAGAGGAGAATTCTCCGCCGGAATCAGAAACTCAAACAACTGTTAACGCTTCGATCATGGCTTTTTCAAATGTAGAGACTCCGCCTTCCACCATTAACCAGTTTGTATGATTACAACCTGTTGATAATGGCCTGGTTTGGGCATTAATTTTTCGAGGAGTTTCCTGAGAGAGAAAAACACTAACATACCAGCCATGGGCTGGTTTATAACACTGCAATTGGACGAGCTCAGCCTATCGCTTGATGATATTGCCTGCTATCTCGAATTGGTCACTCTTTTTCTGATCACAACGTAATACTTCCACAGTTACAATCAAGGGTGGTGTTACTGTATTTTCAGGCGATATGGATACATGAATTTCTGTACCCGGAGTCATTTGCTGATCTGCCAGGAATAAAATTCCATCACCACTTAGATTTCTGACCAAACCGCATTTTTTTGCTCCCGAACCGTTTACAGAGTATTCCATATTGCAGTCGAGATTCATGCGGAAAAAATTACGTTTTTCAGAATAGTCCTGAGCCATATATTCCCCGTTATTGAAATTGATTGGCCTTTGCATACAACCCGTGAATGGTTGTAATTCAAAATCAGTGTAGTTTGGAATTTGCGGAAAAGCTACGCCACTTATCCGGTTTTTGTGTTGAAATCCACAATATCTAGTGGAAATTCCTGGTCATGGATACAACGTTCGGCTTGCTTGAAGGGTATTCGATTTCGTAGGGCCAGTCTCGAATTCCACCATCGAGTGACAGGGCTTCGTACTTGCGTTGATTGAGGATGAGCGCCGCAATGGCACTACGTGGCCCAGAGTGACAATAAATAATATAAGGCTGTTTCTGATTTAATTCCTTGAGTCGATTGGCGAGATCTTCCAGCGGAATTAGCCTGGCGCCGGGGATACGATCTTCTGCATATTCTTCCGGAAAACGTACATCCAGTAATTGGTAGCCGTTATCCAGCATGGTTTTGGCAACCTGTGATTGAACGGTGCGAACCAGGGGGCGATTCATGAATTTCTGATAATCATCCTTGTCGAGCACCAGTATTTCACTGTTTTCCAGAATCACTATAGTTTCGTTAATATTTTTGCCGGCAACCAGGGCCTC
>JBFHPZ010000031.1:0-12270 GCA_041592495.1 Gammaproteobacteria bacterium
AAAACCGTGAAATAACCTTTACTGCAATCCAGTGTATAGATATAAACCATTGGCTGATAGGAAGGTGGGTCAGTTTCATTGTCGCCAGTGAATTTTACAATTCCAGAAATAATCAATTCGCCAATACCATCATTTGTTATGTCTTTAATATCCATGAGCAAAGAACCGCCTTCGTAAACAATCCCATCATCATGCTGGTCGTACAAACGAAGAAGCAGATTATGAATCTTTAAGGTTCCATTACCTTTACTGGTTCCCTCTAATTCAACCGGGAACACAATGTCAGAATTGAGTCGCAAGGAACCCACATACAATCCATTGTCATTAACCAGCCGGGAAAATTTCATCTTGAATTCGACCGGATCAATATTTGGCTTTTGAACCGAACTGAATGCCGTGGTGGATATAAATAATAAACATATAACCCCTAGCTTAATGAACCAACCAGGAAAATAGTCTATTGTTTTTTGAATATTCATACTGTACCTGATTAGGGCTTTGGTAATCGAATAGGAATGTGCTTAGCTGGATTATTAGCCCTATCCAGAATTCGCTGGGCATAATTCTCACTGTAGGACTTACCGTTTGCAGTGATTACACTACGACCATTGTATCGCTGCAAGGCGGTGTGCCATCCGTCAAAGGATGCGCCTGATCTATTCTGAGGTGGCTGTCCCGCCTTTCCAAAACCTTTTCTAGCAAGCCAGATAATTGCAGCACGAAGATTTTGGTCTACTGTTCCTTCATTTCTTTTTACCGGCGGATTTAGACCCGCCGATTGCTTAAAGCTTGACCAGTCACCTGGCACATTAACCTGCGCAGGATCCACTAACCATGCGGCGAGAGACTGAGGATCGTTTCCTCCGCTTTCCTGAATAATCCAGGACTTAACAATATCTTCGGTTAAATCAGGAATACCACTTGCCTGACTGGGTGAAGCGCCAATAAATAACTGTTTATTGGTATTAAACTCACCTACAAGTTTTTTTATTAATACATCATGTTGCTGATAACGTGGAGAGGCATATCCTTGAAATATAGTCATAGAACTTTCCCTAGTATTCTTAAAGGCTAAATCTGATACATAATAAAAGCTCCCCGCAGGGAGCTTTTATTTTCATTCAAGGAATCTATCCAGGCCTTGCAGTTTATTATACTTGGCCATGAGTTCCTCTTCAGTTTCTACATGGTCAGGATCCTTGGGTATACAGTCTACCGGACACACTTCTACGCACTGTGGCGTATCGTAATGCCCGACACACTCGGTGCATTTATCAGGATCGATTTCATAAATTTCATCACCCGGTGAAATGGCTTCATTGGGACATTCGGGTTCGCATACATCGCAATTGATGCATTCATCGGTAATTATCAAGGCCATACTTAACTCCTGGCTTCTCGCATCTTAAAACTAATAATTCAGGTTTGGGCGTTTACCATAACAACAAGCGCTCAAAGCTCAATTATTACTGCGCTTTATGGCGGTTACGCATTATACCGGAAAGTTCCTTAGCCACACTGTTATGAACAAATTCATTCACATTACCGCCATGGTGGGCTATTTCTTTCACCAGTGTTGATGAAATAAAACTGTACTGTTCCGCCGGTGTCAGGAACATGGTTTCAACATTTTTTGCCAGATGGCGATTCATACTTGCCAGCTGCATTTCATATTCGAAATCCGATACGGCGCGCAGGCCACGCAGGATAACATTAGCCCCGCGTTTTTGTACAAAATCCACCAGCAGTTCGCCAAAGCCACAGACTTCGACATTGGGCAAATGCCCCAGCACCTTGCTCGCCATGGCCACCCGGTGGTCGACATCAAACAAAGGCGCCTTCGACGGATTGGCGGCGATGGCGACGATCACTTTTTCAAACAGTGTCGAGGCACGCTCTACCAGATCGCTGTGTCCATTGGTAATAGGATCAAATGTACCGGGATAAACCGCGATAACTGTCATAGATTTTTCTCTTGTTAGCGGTCCACTGCGGAATTAAGGATGATCATCCTGTTGCTGACGCTGTATTAGATAATAACCTACTTCACCGGCTTTTTTTCCTTTCAATATCTGCCAGTTTGTTGGCAGCTCCGGTAAAGTCTGTTGACTGGATAATTCCAGATAGATATAGGCATTATCATTCAGCCATGACTGTTGTTCCAGCAAGCGACAGGTTTGGACCAGCAAATCCGTCGCATAGGGCGGATCGACGAATACTATGTCAAACCGCTGGCCAGCTTTGTGCAGCCAATGGATGGCATCGGTTTGTAACAGCTGAATATTCCTGGCCTGCAATAGCCGAATATTGTCCGCCAGTAGTTTTCCCGCCAGCCGATCCTTTTCCAGCATCACCACTTCCGCAGCGCCACGGGATGCAGCTTCAAAACCCAAAGCACCGCTGCCGGCAAACACATCCAGACAATGTGCCCCTGGAATCTGTGTTTGTAACCAGTTGAACAGGGTTTCTCTGACCCGATCCGGTGTCGGTCGCAAGCCCGGCACATCTGCCACCGGCAATTTGCGACTACGCCATTCACCACCAATGATGCGCAAATTTCCCGGTTTAGCGCGGGGCATGAGCATACCGAATTGTGGACAGGCTTTTTTTGATGGAAAACAAGAACATGCCTATCGCTTTAGCCGGCTGCACCGACAATGACCGTGATTAGCCTTTCGGGATGTACCCGTCGCTGCAGGGCATCCCGTATTTTGGTGGCATCCACGGCTTTGATTTTGCCAACAAAGCTGTCCAGATAGTCCAGTGGCAACTGGTAAAAACCAATCATGGCCAGGTACTCGACAATCTTGCGATTGCTATCGATGCGCAAGGGGAAGCCGCCGGTAATATTTTTGATGGATGCATCCAGCTCTTTCTCCGTGGGCCCTTCCTCGACATAGCGCTGTAATTCCGAAGTAACTATATCCAGTGCCTGCTGGGTTTGATCATTTCGGGTTTGCAACCCCATCTGGAACGGGCCATACAAACGCATGGGCATGAAATAACTGTAAACGCTGTAAGCCAGGCCACGCTTTTCCCGCACTTCATTCATCAGGCGTGAGGCAAAACCGCTGCCGCCGAAGGGATGATTGGCCACATACAGGGTGAAGTAATCCCGATCCAGACGGCGTACCCCGGGCTGCCCCATCAGGATATGGGTTTGCTGAGAGGGATAGTCGATGCGGATGGTTTTGGATTCCGTTGGGAACACCACTTCCGGCAACTCCGGTGCCGGTTCACCCGCCGGTAAATCCGCCAATAGCTGATTCGCCAGTGTTTCGGCTTCGCCACGGGTCATCTGGCCAACAATCGCCAGCACAGCATTGCGCGCCACATAATATTTACGATAGTGCGCCTTGATATCGTCCAGGGTCATAGCCTGCAAACTGGTCTCGGTGCCTTCCGTAGGCGAGGCATAGGGATGATCCCCATATACCGCTTTCATGAAAGCTTCTTCGGCAATATCCCCCGGGGATTGCTTGCGCGCCTGCAGGGCAATTTTCAAACGTTCCAGTTCACGCTTGTAGGCCTGCTCGGGGAAATCCGGCTTCACGATAATATTTTTCAGATTGGCCAGTGCCGGTTGCAGGTAGTGGTCATCACGCAGACTGCGCAGGCTGATCACCGACATATCCCGATGGGCCTGATTGGAAAAACTGGCGCCCACCGCCTCGAATTTTTCCGCCAGGGTTTGCGCGTTATCGCCACCGGCGCCTTCCGCCAGCATGCCGTTGGTTAACAGCGCCACACCGGGTTTGCCATTGTCACGGGCGCTGCCGGCATCGAATACCAGCTGTACATCCACCATGGGTAGTTCCATGGCCGGTACAAAATACACCCGGGCACCGTTAGCGGTTTTCCAGTGCTGGATATCCGGGCTGGCCTGAACCGAACCGATTCCGCTAACGACAAGCAATAATGCAAACAGTATGTTTTTAATGACCATGACGCATAGCTCCTGCGGCTTTTCTCATTGGCTTGTTGTCGAGGGGCAAGGGATCCAGCACCGCCACAGTTAAGCGTTCCGGGATGAGATATTTTTTAGCCACCGCCTGCACCTGCTCCGGTGTGACGGACTGGATCTGTTTCAGGTATTCATCCTTGCGTTGCCAGCCCAGGCCAGTGGTTTCCAGAATGCCCAGCTGCATGGCCTGATAAAAAGTGGAGTCCTGTTCATACACGGCAGCGGCCATTACCTGCGCCTTGACCCGATCCATTTCATCGGCGCTGGGAGGAGTTTGTTTAATGGCTTCCACTTCCGCCACCAGTGCCTGTTCCAGTTGATCGATACTATGGCCATTGGCTGGCGAACCATCCAGCATGAACAGGGCTTCCTGCCGGGCGTAAAGATCGTAGCCGGCACCGGCCTGCACAGCGATTTCCTGCTTGCGGATCAGGTTGCGACTGATGCGACTGCTGTTGCCACCATCCAGCACGCCTGCCAGCACTTCCAGGGCATAGGCTTCCCAGGGGGCTTCAGCGGTTTTCAACACCGGGGTTTTGTAACCCATCATCAAATAGGGCACCTGCGCCGGGGCCTTGACCTTGATACGGCGTTCACCCTGCTGGGGCACTTCCGTGCGCGGCTTTAATTCAGTTAACACGGAAGGCTCAATGGGACCGAAATATTTTTTGGCCAGGCGATAAACCTCATCGCCCTTCACATCACCTGATACGATGAGAATGGCATTGTTGGGGGCATACCAGGTCTGGTACCACCGGGCCAGATCGGAAAGCTGCATGCTGTCCAGATCCTGCATCCAGCCAATAATCGGGTTGCGATAGGAGGAGTTTAAAAATGCTGTTGCATTGAAATGCTCGTAAGTCAGCGCGGTGGGATTATCTTCGGTACGCATACGACGCTCTTCCTTCACCACTTCCACTTCCTTGCGAAACTCGGCTTCATCCAGCACCAGGTTGCGCATGCGGTCCGCTTCCATTTTCAGGCACAGTTCCAGACGATCACTGGCGATACGCTGGAAATAGGCGGTGTAATCCTTGCCGGTAAAGGCGTTTTCGCTACCACCATTGGCGGCGATGATTTCGGAAAATTCACCAGGACCGTAATTCTTCGTACCCTTGAACATCATATGTTCCAGCACATGGGAAACACCGGTAATGCCATCGTGTTCGTAACTGCCACCCACCCGATACCACACCTGGGATACCACCACCGGCGAACGATGATCTTCCTGCACCAGGATTTTCATGCCGTTGTCCAGCTGGTAACTGTGAATACGTTCATTGCCTTCATTCTGAATCGCTGTGTCGATGGCCACAGCCATGGGCTGACAACCTGAGATGACGACCAGTATGGCTATTAACCATGCTGAATATGCAGCACGCCGCATGATACCCCCAATAAAAATTCTTCAACCAACGTAGCGCGTGTGACTTGAAAACTTAACTCAAGTTCACGGCAATGATAGGATAAGCCCTCTCTCATATACAGCACTCAATCATGTTTGGTTTTTTACGCCGCAAAAAAGATAAAGAAACGCCGGTTGCAACGGCGCCTGTAGCCACTGAAGAAAGCCCGCAAGCCAAAGGTGTGCTCGGCAGCTTGCGCGAACGCCTGGGCAAAACCCGTCGCAACCTCACCGATGGCATGGCCGATCTGGTGTTGGGTAAAAAAACCATCGACGATGAATTGCTGGAAGAACTGGAAACCCGATTGCTCACAGCCGATGTCGGCGTTGAAGCCACCAGCCGCATCATTAACGATCTCACCAAACGGGTTTCCCGCAAGGAACTGAAAGCCCCGGAAGCCCTGTTCGAAGCCCTGTGCGACGACATGGTGAACATACTCAAACCCTGTGAACAACCACTGATAATCGATGGCAGCAAAACCCCGTTTGTGATCCTGGTGGTCGACATCAATGGCGCCGGCAAAACCACCACCATCGGCAAACTGGCCAAACGTTTCCAGGACAATGGCAAATCCGTCCTGCTGGCGGCGGGCGATACCTTCCGTGCTGCGGCGGTGGAACAGTTACAGACCTGGGGAGAACGCAATAACATCCCGGTCATTGCCCAGGGCACCGGTGCCGATTCCGCCTCGGTGATTTTTGATGCCATCGAATCCGCCCGCTCCCGGAAAATCGATATTGTCATTGCCGATACCGCCGGCCGTTTGCATACCCAATCCAACCTGATGGATGAGCTCATCAAAATCAAACGGGTCATTGGCAAGCTCGATGCCAGCGCCCCCCATGAAACCCTGCTGGTAATGGATGCCGGCTTTGGCCAGAACGGCCTGATCCAGGCCAAACAATTCCACGATGCCCTCGGCCTTAGCGGCCTCGCCCTGACCAAACTCGACGGCACCGCCAAGGGCGGCATTGTATTCGCCATTGCGGAAAAAATCGGAATCCCGCTGCGCTTTATTGGTGTGGGTGAAAGCATTGGCGACCTGCGGGAATTTCATGCCGGGGAATTTGTGGATGCCCTGCTGGATAGGGAAAATGAAACCGCAAATGAACGTAAATAAACACAAATTTGCTTTTTGTGGTTCATATGCCCACTAAATTTAGTAGACCATCGTTTCTACCAGCCAATCAACGGCGCGCACTAAAGGCGCTCATATTTCAAAAACATTTGCGTTCATTTGCGTTTTCTTTTGCTTTTCCCTCTCCAGAACTTAGGGCAGAATAGCTTCCCATGATTCGTTTCGATAATGTCAATAAACGCTATCCCGGTGGTTTTGAAGCCCTGAACAATGTCAGTTTTCATTTGCCCCGTGGCAAGATGGCTTACCTGACCGGACATTCCGGCGCCGGCAAAAGCACCTTACTCAAACTCATTGCTCTCATCGAACGACCCAGCCGGGGCAACGTCATCCTGGACGGCGTGAACCTGGGCCAGGTGAGTAATCGCAAGGTGCCCTACATCCGCCGCAACATCGGCATTATTTTCCAGAATCATCACCTGCTTTATGATCGCCCGGTATTTGACAACGTAGCCCTGCCGCTGGTGATTGCCGGTTACCAGCATCGGGAAATCGGTAAGCGGGTGCGTGCCGCGCTGGATCAGGTTGGCCTGCTTAATAAGGAAAAAAGCGCACCCATCACCCTGTCCGGCGGTGAACAACAACGTGTGGGCATTGCCCGCGCCATTGTGCACAAACCCGCCCTGCTGCTGGCGGACGAACCCACGGGTAATCTCGACCCGGAACTATCAAAAGAAATCATGGATTTATTTGCCCGTTTTAACCAGGTGGGCGTCACTGTGCTGATTGCCAGCCATGATCTGGATCTGATCCATCAAATGGGCAGTCCGGTGATCAGCCTCAGTCAGGGTTCGCTCATCCACGACGATTTCAAGGCGGCGGCCCATGGCTGAGAACGTCAATCAACCCCTGCGTAATGCGCCATTCAAGGCCTGGTTTATACATCATATCCGCACCCTGATTGCCAGCCTGGGATTTCTCACCCGCAATGCCCTGTCCAGCATGATGACCGTGGCGGTCATTGCCATTGCCCTGGCACTGCCATCGGGTATGTATGTATTATTGAATAACCTGAGCAATGTCAGTGTTGGCTGGGATAACAGCGCCCAGATTTCCCTGTTCCTGAAAACCTCGGTATCCGAAAAGCAGGCCAATAGTCTCGCCGCCAAACTTAAACTGTATGATGACATTGACAAGGTCGAACTGATTCATCGCGATACTGCCCTGAACGAATTCCAGCGTATTTCCGGTTTCGGTGATGCCATTGCTGGGCTGGGTGACAACCCCTTGCCCCATGTACTGGCCATCCAGCCGAAAGTCGATCCCAATCGCCCGGACAAAATCGGTTACCTGATCAAGACCCTGGAAAAGCTGCCGGAAGTTGATATTGCCCAGCTGGATCTACAATGGGTAAAACGTCTGTACAGCATGCTGGAAATCGCCCAACGAGGCATCTGGGTGATCTCGGCCCTGCTGGCGCTGGCTGTGTTGCTGGTGGTGGGTAATACCATTCGCCTGGATATTCAGAACCGTCGCGAGGAAATTGAAGTCACTAAACTGATCGGCGCTACCAATGCCTTCATTCGACGTCCGTTTCTTTATACCGGACTCTGGTACGGCATCAGTAGCGGCATTCTGGCCTGGATTCTCACGGCGCTATCCATCAGCCTGGTGGAAGACTCC
The DNA here is from genome assembly GCA_041592495.1 of Gammaproteobacteria bacterium. Classification (GTDB taxonomy): domain Bacteria; phylum Pseudomonadota; class Gammaproteobacteria; order SZUA-229; family SZUA-229; genus JBFHPZ01. The sequence goes on from JBFHPZ010000031.1 coordinate 8,132, forward strand.
GTCGCCCGCCTCGCCATGCTTTACAACAGCGGTTTCCAGATAAGCGGCTTAAGCGGTAATGAGACTCTGACCCTGATCGCTACCAGCTGCACCCTGGGTCTTCTGGGTTCCTGGCTTGCGGTAAGCCGCCACCTGCACGAAATCGAACCCAGTTAGTCGATACACCTGGCATATCCGGTATATTCCCTGTCAGATATGCTATTGTCATCATAAAGAAAAATCTTGTTTTATTACTTTCAAGTCTTTCCAGATACCTAGCGCTACGAACTGGTATCGACTCCAGCCAAATGACAGGCGACCCCCAAATTAAATATATGAACAACGTACAACGCGTATTATTGATTGATCATTCTGAAACGGCTCTGGCTATCATCGCCAAGCTGATCCACAAGCATCTGCCCACGGTGGTCGTTGATAGGGCACATAATTCCCTGGAATCCATTTCCCTGTTACAGACGCACAAGTACAACCTGATCACCATGTCGCGAAACCTGCCGGATTGTGATTGCCACGATATGGTCGCTAAAATTCGTACCGAACTTCACGTGGTCAACACCCCCCTGATTGTTATCTCCGGCGAAGAACTGGATTTACTGGATGAACACCTGATCTGTGAATATGTGAATGGCTATTTCGACAAGAAACTGGGACAACACAAGCTGGTTGCCTATATCAAATCATTTTTATCGTCGGAAACCCCCGAGGCCACCATTACCGGCCATATTCTGTATATTGAAGACAGCGCCACTGTTGCTGCGGTGGTTAAACACTTCCTTGACCGACACAACTATTCCTATTTGCTGGCAAAAAATGCCGAAGATGCCCTGTTACAATTGCAAAAATCATTTACCGATCCCAATGCCCGGCCTTTCGATATTTTAATCACCGATATCCAGCTGGAAGGCCACATGTCGGGCCGTGACCTGATACGGGAAATTCGCCACGGTATTGGCCTGGATCATGAGCAACTGCCGATACTGGTTACCACCTCGAGCAATTACGATGCAGACCCCCGGGGCCTGAACCGTATTTTCTCTGCCGGTGCCAATGATATAATCGAAAAACCGATAAAAGAGACCCTGCTCATCGCCCGGCTAAACACCCTTCTAACCCTGCGCCAGCAGTACTTCCAGCTGTATCCCGCCACCCGTATCAGGGCCTCTGGCGAATAACCAACAATTTTAGTTGGTTTTTGGACATCCACCGTGAACTTATACTAGAATTAGCACTCATAAGACGCGAGTGCTAACATCGTCTAACTCGAATGTGGAGTGAATATGTCAAACGAACTGATCATTGCCAATAACCATCTACCGATTACCAGCGGTGGCCTGGATCAATATATCCAGCAGGTTAATACCATTCCCATGCTCACTGCAGAAGAAGAGTATGAACTGGGCGTTCGTTTACAGGAACAGGGCGAAATCGATGCCGCTCAACGCCTGGTCATGTCCCATTTACGATTTGTGGTACGCATTGCCCGCGGTTACCAGGGTTACGGTCTGGCCCTCGCCGATCTGATCCAGGAAGGCAATATCGGCCTGATGAAAGCAGTCAAACGATTCAAACCCGATCGCCAGGTTCGACTGGTATCCTTTGCCGTGCACTGGATTCGCGCCGAAATTCATGAATTTGTGTTACGCAACTGGCGTATCGTTAAAATTGCAACCACCAAAGCGCAACGCAAGCTGTTCTTTAACCTGCGCAGCTCCAAAAAACGCCTGGGCTGGTTTAGCAAGGAAGAAATTGAAGCTGTTGCCGAGGATCTGGGTGTAAAACCGGAAACAGTGGTGCAAATGGAAGCTCGTTTGAGCAACTATGACATGTCCTTCGATGGCGCCCCGGATGACGATGATGAAACCCATATTGCACCGTCAACTTATCTGGCAGATTCCCGCGCCGACCCAGCACAACAACTGGAAAAGGATGACTGGCAGCATCAACAGTTACAAACACTGGAAGAATCACTGGAACAACTCGATGAGCGCAGCCGCGATATACTCATGTCACGTTGGCTGGATGAAGATAACAAGCCAACACTGCATGACCTGGCAGCAAAATATAATGTTTCAGCCGAACGTATTCGTCAGCTGGAAAAAAATGCCATGAACAAACTCAAGACCTCTCTCGAAGCTTGAAGAATAATTTAAGCTCATAAAAAAAGCGGCTGAAAAGCCGCTTTTTTGTTTCCGATACAAAATGTTTAGTGCACTGATCCGAATGAAAGGTCATTGCATTCGGGGGGCAAGGGTATACCGGCAAATTTACAGCCCTGTGCAACCGGACCATGCGGGAATAACTGGTAAAGTCGACGCTTACCTTCCCATTTGCCAAATTCAAATTCCATGGCATTCAGCATGGTACGCGCATTATATCCCTGACCATTCTTGTCGTAGTACTTCCTGAGATAGCGCAAAATTTTCAAATGCTCATCGCTGAGTTTCAGGCCTTCTTTTTCAGCCATTTTTTTCGCCAAATCTTCTGACCAATCGCCCAGCTCTGACAAATAACCTGATTGTTGTTTTGCGTGAGGTTCTACAACATATAAATCACTTTCCGACATAATCATCTCCTTCAAAATTTTGGGAAGGTGTTTATGTTATAGCGCAAGCAACCAGGGATATAAACAGCTGACGCTCTGTTTAGCGGTTAAAATTTTTTTATAGGAACGCCTGTATTTTATAATATTTATTGTGTTTTTTTATATGAAAAACATCTTATATATTTGGTCATCAGATAATTGCCTCAAATAATCATATTTATTAGACGTTTATCTTAAACCACTCAAAATACAATGTAATAAAAAGCCTGGCATTTATCATGGAATATGGCCACTTAGTCATACACAGAACTTATAAGTAGCAGGCACTATTAAGGCCTTTATTCGGCCGATTTTTTTGTTTTTACTATATCTGAAACTGAAATCTCAAATTCTGTCTTATTTTTTTGAGTTTTGACTCTATCAGATTTCCAGGCATGGCCATAAACCACTTCGAAACTGGCAGGTAATACGCCTTGTGACCGATGGCACTCATATGCATCAATCACTTTCTGAAATTTCGCCGGCGTTAACAAGCCGCGATTGTTTTTATTCACAGCGGTATTGGCGCCAATGCGTTTTAAATCAGTCATTACAGATTTTGCATCGGCATAAGTCAGGGTAAACATATCCACATCCATCACCGGCTCCGACATGCCGGATGCTAACAAGGCATCTCCCAGATCGTGCATATCAACAAATTGGTTCACGTGCACATCAGAATCAATGACCGCCCAGCTTGAACGTAATTCCTTCAGGGTATCCGGACCAAATGTTGAAAACATGAGTAAGCCGCCAGGCTTTAGTACGCGCCTGAATTCAGCAAACACTTTTTCAGGCTGGCACCATTGCAACATTAAATTTGAAAACACCAAATCAACAGATGCGTCTGCCAGGGGCAAGTACTCGGCATCGGCACATACCAGACTCGGCTTACGCCACCAACCGGATTTTTGTCTTGTTTCACGCAGCATGGCCGGAGATAAATCCAGCGCGAGCATTTTCGCAGACTTATAACGCTTCATTAAATCCTGCACGCTCTTACCCGTACCAGCACCAGCATCCAGAATTACTTGTGGTTGCAGGCTTACATAATCCAGTCGCTGCAACATGCGATTGCAAACTTCCATTTGCAATACGGCAGATGTTTCATAACTGGATGCTTTTAAATCAAAATGTTTTTGAATGCGGTTTTTTTCGTTAATCACACACAGGCTCATGAATTTTCTTGGCGAATGAACTCAGTTGAACCCTGAATTCATCGAGGTGAGATAAAAATGGCGCATGACCGGCATTAGCAATCACATGCACTGTAGATTGTGGCATTAAATCAGGTAACTCATTTGCCAACGCCACATCCACCAGCATATCGCGCTCGCCCAATATCCAGTGGGTTGGCATGCATAGGGTATGCAATGCATTGCGTAAATCAACCGTTTTGAGTAAATCCAGGCCAGTCTGAAGTGCACTTACATTTGCAGGCGGCTGCGCAAGAATTTCTTTTCTGAGTTGCCGTAACAAATGCCTGCCACTTTCAGAACCTCGAACCTGTAGTGACAAAAAGCGTTGTATGGTCGCTACAAAATCCTGTTCCAGATCG
>JBFHPZ010000032.1:0-11959 GCA_041592495.1 Gammaproteobacteria bacterium
CTCAACATATTGCGTAAACGTTCGTTTTCCTTTTCCAGAATAGTGAGTTTTTGCAAACTGACCTGGGCCCGTAACTGCTGTTCCTTGAGCTGACGATTTTCTTCCAGCAATTGCTGGTGGCTGGAAAAGGACTCGCCTACCCAACCGGTAAAACGGCTGGGCAGATCAACCACATAACGCAAGGGATAGATAATATAGGTTTCAATGGAGCTGCGAACGGATTGCAGATGCTGCCAGCGATGGTCTGCCGTCATGATCGTAATCGAGGCAAGGACCAGAATGATGGTTCGCAGGGTTACTGATGGCCCCCGCAAGAATAACGGCTGCATAAACTATCACTTTTCCGGTTTTATCAGATTCATGACGGCTATGGGCTGCCGCCTGATACAGAATTATTCCAGTGCGAGAAAATCGCCGCCGTGTTCGTCGATCAATTCAAGCACACGACCGCCACCACGAGCGACACAGGTCAGGGGATCTTCTGCCATGATCACGGGCAAGCCGGTTTCTTCCATGAGCAATCGATCCAGATCACGTAACAGGGCACCACCGCCGGTCAACACAATGCCACGCTCGGCGACATCAGCACCCAGTTCCGGCGGTGTTTGTTCCAGTGCGGTTTTAACGGCACTGACGATACCATGCAGCGGTTCCTGCAGGGCTTCAAGAATTTCATTACTATTAAGCGTAAAACTACGGGGAATACCTTCTGACAGATTACGGCCTTTGACTTCAATCTCCAGCAACTCCTTGCCGGGATAGGCCGAACCAATTTGATGCTTGATACGTTCCGCCGTGGCTTCACCAATCAGAATGCCATAATTACGGCGCACATAGCTAATGATACCTTCGTCGAATTTGTCACCGCCGATACGCACCGAAGCGGAATACACTATACCGTTCAAGGATATGACGGCCACTTCCGAGGTGCCGCCACCAATATCCAGCACCATGGAACCACGGGGCTCATCCACTGGCATGCCGGCACCAATCGCTGCCGCCATGGGCTCTTCGATTAAATACACCTTGCGTGCACCGGCGCCCGCGGCCGACTCTCTGATAGCACGACGCTCAACCTGGGTGGCCCCACAGGGCACACAGATCAATACACGTGGGCTGGGACGCAACATGGCGCTTTCGTGCACTTTACGAATAAAGTGCTGGAGCATTTTTTCGGTAATATGGAAATCGGCTATGACACCATCGCGCATGGGACGGATGGCGGTAATATTCTGCGGGGTACGGCCCAGCATGCGCTTGGCTTCATGACCATATGCTTCTATCGCCTTGGGACCACCAGGCCCACGATCCTGACGAATTGCAACCACTGAAGGTTCATTCAGTACTATGCCCTTACCCCGTGCGTATATTAAAGTGTTTGCAGTGCCAAGATCGATGGATAAATCGTTAGAAAACATTCCACGTAAGCGATTAAACATTGTAAGCGTTCGACCTATTTTAATTATGTGATGATGAACAGAGGCGAATCATAGCGCAGAGCCCCAATACTCAGGCCATTGATAAACGATATGAACGCGGGAAAGACGCACTGGCATTTCAACGGCCGGCCAGGCGCTACTCTAGCAACGAGTGTAGTACAGAGCAAGCATAGCGGTAGTTTCACATCGAAGAATATGCTAATTTTGCGCGGTTTTAGACATATTTTTTTCAGTTTCAGCAGCATTCGCGGAGAGTAGCATGTCCCTTGGATCCGAAGACGTAAAAAAAATAGCGCATCTTGCGCGGCTGGCGATTGATGAGTCCGACATCGACGCCTATGCCAAAAACCTCTCCAGCATTATCGATCTGGTGGAACAAATGAATAATGTGGATACCAGTGGCGTCACACCCATGGCCCACCCTCAGGACATTGCACAACGCCTGCGTGAAGATAAAGTACTGGAAACCAACCAGCGCGAACATTACCAGCGCATTGCACCCAGCACCGAGTCCGGTCTTTATCTGGTACCCAAGGTCATTGAATAACCGCTAATTCGATTAACATCGATACACATCAGGAATATCCATGTATCACACCAAAACCATTGCCGAATTATCCGCCATGCTGGATAAGGGCGAAGCAAGCTCCGTCGAGATCACTCAGGCGTTTCTGCAACGCATAAAAAAATACGACGCCGAACTCAATAGCTTTATCACTGTGACCGAAGAGCAGGCGCTTGCGCAGGCTAAAGCCGCAGATGCCCAACGCAAGTCGGGAAAGGCGACCGCACTGACGGGCATTCCCCTGGCACAAAAAGACATCTTCTGTACCTTGAACGTCAAAACCAGCTGCGGCTCCAAAATGCTGGATAATTTTGAGTCACCCTACAACGCCACGGTTATCGAAAAATTCAACACCGTCGGTGCAGTCATGCTGGGCAAAACCAATATGGATGAATTCGCCATGGGCTCATCCAACGAAACCAGCTTTTATGGTTCGGTGAAAAACCCCTGGAATACCCAGGCGGTACCCGGCGGTTCCTCCGGCGGCTCTGCAGCTTCGGTGGCTGCTCGACTGGCACCTGCATCAACCGGAACTGACACCGGTGGCTCGATTCGTCAACCGGCATCACTGTGTGGCATTACCGGTTTAAAACCCACTTACGGTCGCGTATCCCGTTACGGCATGATTGCCTTTGCATCCAGTCTCGACCAGGCTGGCCCCATGGCACAAACTGCTGAAGACTGCGCCATTTTATTAAATGCCATGGCAGGTTTTGATACCCGCGATTCCACATCACTGGAATTACCTGTTCCTGATTACACGGCTGAACTGAATAAATCCATCAAGGGTTTAAAAATCGGCTTGCCCAAAGAATATTTTGGTGAAGGCCTGGACGCCGGGGTTGCTGAAGTCGTTGAAAAAGCCATCCAGCAATACAGGGAAATGGGTGCAGAAATTGTTGAGATTTCCTTACCCAATACGCATCTCGCGGTACCGGTTTATTATGTGGTGGCACCCGCCGAATGCTCATCCAATCTGTCGCGATTTGATGGCGTGCGCTTTGGTTATCGTTGCGAAGATCCCCAGGACCTGGAAGATTTATACAAACGTTCCCGCGGTGAAGGTTTTGGCCCGGAGGTTAAACGCCGCATCATGGTCGGCACCTATGCTTTATCCGCCGGTTACTACGATGCCTATTACCTGAAGGCGCAACAATTACGCCGTATGATTTCCGATGATTTCAACCAGGCGTTTGCAAAAGTGGATGTCATCATGGGTCCAACTTCACCTACAACGGCGTTTAACATCGGCGCAAAAACCGATGATCCGGTGTCCATGTATTTATCAGACATTTACACCATTGCAACCAACCTGGCGGGATTACCCGGCATATCCATTCCCGCCGGTTTCAGCAATAACATGCCGGCTGGTTTGCAAATCATTAGCAACTCGTTTGAAGAAAGTCGTTTGTTGAATGTCGCTCATCAATATCAACGGGTCACTGACTGGCACAAACAAATACCGGAAGCGTTTAAATAATTTTTTTAGTTTTGTTAAATAAAGCAAAGCGATATCAAGAGGCACATTTATGGAATGGGAAACCGTCATCGGTTTGGAAATTCATACACAGTTAAAGACCCGGAGCAAAATATTTTCTTCCAGCTCCACCGCATATGGCGCTGAACCGAACACGCAGGCCAATGCGGTTGACCTGGGATTGCCCGGTGTACTTCCGGTCTTAAACAAGGAAGCCGTACGCATGGCGGCCAAGTTTGGTTTGGCCACACACTCAACCGTTGCCAAACGTTCGGTATTCGCCCGTAAAAATTATTTTTATCCCGACCTGCCAAAGGGCTACCAGATTTCCCAGTACGAATTACCCATTGTGCATGACGGCAAAATGGATATCGAACTGGAAGACGGCACTACGAAAACCATTGGTATCACTCGCGCGCATCTGGAAGAAGATGCAGGCAAGTCCCTGCATGAAGATTTTCATGGCATGACCGGCATCGACCTCAATCGCGCTGGCACACCGCTACTGGAAATTGTATCCGAACCGGATATTCGCTCCGCCAAGGAAGCAGTGGCTTACATGAAAAAAATTCATTCGCTGGTGCAATATCTCGACATATGCGATGGCAATATGGCGGAAGGTTCGTTCCGTTGCGATGCCAATGTATCGGTTCGCCCCAAGGGACAGGAAAAATTTGGTACCCGCGCCGAAATCAAAAACATTAACTCCTTCCGCTTTGTAGAACGTGCCATTAATTTTGAAATCGAACGCCAGATTGATGTTATCGAAGGCGGCGGCGAAGTGGTGCAGGAAACCCGTTTGTATGATGCCGAACGTGACGAAACCCGCTCCATGCGCAGCAAGGAAGAAGCCAACGACTACCGTTATTTTCCTGATCCGGATTTATTGCCGGTGATTCTGGATGATGCTTTCCTGGAACAGGTACGTTCGACCTTACCGGAATTACCCGATGCCAAACGCCAGCGCTTCATCGATGATTACAAGCTGCCGGAATATGATGCCGGTGTTCTCTCCAGTTCCCGCGACATGGCGGATTATTTCGACAATGTGATCAAGGAAGGCGGCGATCCCAAAACCGCATCCAACTGGATCATGGGTGAATTATCGGCACGCCTGAACAAGGAAGACATGGATATCACGCAGTCACCGGTATCACCGACCTTGTTTGCCGGCATGTTGAAACGCATTCAGGACAACACTATTTCCGGAAAAATCGCCAAGGAAGTATTCGATGCCATGTGGAATGGTGACGGCGATGCAGACACGGTGATTGAAAAGAAAGGCCTGAAACAAATCACCGACAGTTCCGCTATCGAAGCATTGATCGATGAAGTCATCGCTAATAACCCGGAACAGGTGGAACAATATCGTGCCGGTAAGGATAAAGTGTTCGGATTTTTTGTCGGCCAGATCATGAAAGCCTCCAAAGGCAAAGCCAACCCGGCTCAGGTCAACGATATTCTGAAACAGAAACTCAGTGCCGATTGATCATGCTTGATAACGACCGACTGTATCGATTTCTTATCGAGCACACCAACGTGCGTGGGGAAATGGTGCATCTGAATGCCACCTGGAAAGCCGTGTTAGAACGCAGCGACTATCCTGACAATGTACGCTCTGTGCTGGGTGAAGCCATGGCCGCCTGTGCCCTGCTTGCAGCCACCATCAAATTTGAAGGCTCACTCATTCTGCAAATTCGTGGCGATGGCCCGTTGCATTTAATGGTTGTACAGGCAACTGCCGAAGGCACCATGCGCGGCATTGCCCGCTGGAATGCAGAAGTACCCGATCATGGACTCAGCAATATTTTCGGCAAGGGCCAGATGGTTATGACTATTGAGCCACCGGATGGTGATCCCTATCAGGGCATCATCGCATTGCAGGGCGAACATTTGAAAGATGCCATCGAAGCTTATTTCCTGCAATCAGAACAGCTCAATACCAAACTCTGGCTGGCTTCCAACCAGGAAAGTTGCGCCGGTTTTCTGTTGCAGCAGATGCCCAGGGAAATCACCCATGAAGAAGACGAGGATGAAGATGCATGGACTCGCACCGTGCATCTGGCCTCGACTATTACCAATGAAGAATTGCTCGGCCTGGATGTCACCGATGTGTTGCATCGATTGTTTCACGAAGAAGACGTTCGCCTTTTCGAACCAGAACCGGTTAGCTTTCGTTGCAACTGTTCACGTGAACGCATTGAGACCATGCTAATGTCCATCGGTGAAACCGAAGTGCGACAGATACTGGAAGAACAGGGAAAGATAGAAGTTGACTGCGAATTCTGTAATGCCCATTATGAATACGACTTGATTGATGTTGAAACGCTGTTCAACGATACCAGTACACCTGCGCCATCCACACGGCACTGATTCCTCAATCGAAACAGGTAAAAAACGCATGACCCAGGATAAAGATAAATACTTCATGCGACAGGCCATCGCACTGGCCAATCAATCCGTTGATCAGGGTGGCGGCCCGTTTGGAGCAGTGATTGTCCAAAATGATAAAGTCATTGGTAGCGGCCATAATCGCGTTACTCTCGACAATGACCCCACTGCACACGCCGAAGTCAGCGCCATACGCCACGCCTGTAAAACATTAAATGACTTCAAGCTTGCTGGCTGCACACTCTACGCCAGCTGTGAACCCTGCCCCATGTGTATGTCGGCTATTTACTGGGCGCGCATCGATCGTGTGGTCTATGCGGCTAAAGGCAGTGATGCCAGCGCAGCGGGTTTTGATGACACGCTCATATCGCAGGAACTATGCAAACCCTATGATCAGCGCTCAATCCAAATTGAACATCTTAAATGCGATGAGCATGATGAGTGTTTTAAAAAATGGATCACCAAGACAGATAAAACAGAATACTGACAGCCTCAGCCAAAACTGAAATAGAGCATTGTAATCAGCACCAGAACAATCATAAGCCAAAACAACACAATTAACCGCCAGATCAATGGCGATGTTTTAAGCATCATAAAATGATCAATAATCATCTGCCCTTTAAAAAACGATGTCAGCACCAGCACAGCCACGAATGTCTGACCTTCATAGCCTGCCTGTGACAGACCATAGGACAGGAAAGTCAGCGCAATCAATATCAACCATATTTTTGTTGCGTGAATAGTTCCCATAAATTACCTGATCAGATATACCAGAGGAAATAATACAATCCACACCAGATCAACCATGTGCCAGTAGGAAGCACCTGTTTCCACACCTACATGATCTTCCAGGGAATAACCACCCCGTTTTGCCTTCAGCATCACAGCTATCAGAATGATCAGCCCCAGAATGACATGCATGTAATGAAAAAATGTCATTGAAAGGTAAAAAGTATAAAACGAATTAGTGCTTAAACTGATTCCCTGTGCTGTTTTTTCATAGAACTCGTAGCTTTTGGTTAAGACAAAAATAAAACCAGTGATGATGCCGGCATTCAACCAGAACACACAACGCTTGCTATCATTACGCTGGATGGCGTAGACAGCCAGCACCACAAAGTAACTGCTGGTAATGAGCACCAGGGTATTGAGCAGGCCCAGCTCCTTAGCCAGTATCAACTGGGATTCATTGAATAACTCGACATGATTACTTCTAACCACAGCATAAGTAATGAAAAGCACACCAAAAACCAGCAATTCTGCAAAAATAAACATCCATATAGCAAAATCACCGGGTAATACTTTGACGTGATATTGGGGATTTGGCGACATAATACTCAGGGGGATAGGCTGTTATAACATCAATCAATCCTGCCGCCCCACACCTTCAATCACATTGATTGAGGTCAATTTGCCGTACAAGCTGACACATGGCAAAGATATAATCAGTATAAATGCATAAGATACGTATGGTTGAAATGTGAAACACTGCGCAGCCATAAGCCCGTTGAGCCATTACATTATGCTTCTTCTGGAAATACACAACGTCGAAAGCGGAACTACATATGAATAAGACCGTCATCCTGAAATTCCTTCTACTATGTCTAACTCTGTCTGTAATCAAATCCGCACCAGTCTATGCCGAACAGGTTCGTTATGTCAGTGACACCCTTACCATCCCCATGCGCTCCGGCCCAACTATTCGACATAAAATACTGAGATTCCTCCCCAGCGGAACATCCATGAAAATTCTGGAAACATCTGAAGAAGAAGGTTACTCCCGAATCACAACCAGTGATGGTGATGAAGGATGGGTGGAAACATCCTTGCTCATGGATGAACCCAGTGCTCGTGATCAGATCGTCAAGCTGAATGAAAAACACGAAGCCACCAGACAACAGAACTTAGAACTCAAAAAAACCATCAGCGGCCTGGAAGCCGAACGCAAGGAATTGCAAAACCTGAAACTTTCACTGGAACAAAAGAACACGCAGTTAATGGAAACCCTGGATGAATTGAAAACGGCTGCAGCCAATCCCATCAGAATCGCCGAACAAAATAAGGAACTTGAAAACTCACTGGATGAGTTGCGTCAGAAAAACCAGAGCCTGATTAAAGAGAATGCGGTACTCGCAGATGAGAGCATCAAGGAATGGTTCATGATTGGCGGTGGTGTCGCACTTGGCAGTTTATTTCTGGGCCTGATTATCCCTAGCATTAACTGGCGCAAACGTAACAGCTGGAGCAGTGGTGGCTTTTAAGATTTCTCAATTACCAGATCAAAAAAAGTAAATTATATCTGTGCCGTTTACTGCTCCACCAGCAACTAGCATTTTTATACTGCCTCGGTAAAACGAGGCATTTATAAAAAATCCCGATAAAGTTCTAAATCTAAAAAATATATTATTTAACGCGACGGCTGAACTTCTGATGTATGCCACTAATGGTTGTACGAATACGATTCAACCAGCGCCGGGCCCAGGCAAACTCCAGCGCAAGAATACTTAATCCAAACGGGATAACTATGATTGCAGGCATCGGCGTCACAATCATTAGAATGCCGAGAATCACAACAGTCGAACCCACTATCAAAATAACCACACGGCGTGCCTGTCGATAGGTTATTAGCACCAGCTCTTCAAACTCATCAATAATCGGTGATATCAATGCCGCCGTGTCCCGCGCAGAAGATGATACACAGGCAATAATTCCCAGAAACATCAAACCCACAACGAGTGCAAACGATACCATGACAGGGACAGGGTAAGTATCCCTGAATAAAACACTGATGCCCGTATAAGCAAGAATAAATACCAGGCTCATTTGAAAATAACGAAAACGTTCCATGATGGATGCAAGCACAAAGTACATTGAGCGCATGCCAAGTATGGCCAGCAGATTACTCAAGATAATAAGAAAATCATCATCGGTGAATGCATAACTCGCCGGCACTGTATTCAAGGCAAACAGAAAATTAGTCGTGGTTAGCAATAATAAGCCGAATAACATTGGCGTGGAATGCAGCTTGTTATCATGGCGCTGGAAGAAATGATTGCCATCACCCAGATAACTCAGAGGAAACACCCATACCAGCAACTTAAGCAGCAGGTTTTTATCCGGCGCAATGTTGTCATGTCGAACCACCATGATCTTGATAGCCGAATACAGCAGTATCACTGCAAGAACAATTATCAGCCAGGAATGATGTGGCACATACATTATGCCAAGCGGTAAAAAAATAAGTCGAAATACGACCGCACCAGCCACACCCCATAACAATAATTGAAACTGAGCCTGCAGTGTCAGCTGGAAATTTGCGAACACCATGGCAAACATAAATACCGTGGCAATCACATTACTCTTTTCAACAAGATAAGTAGTGAGGAACTGACTTGCTGCTTTCATACCAGTCAGACTTCCAACATTCACTTCTGTTATGACTGACCAGTTTTCTGAGTACATAAAGTAAACAACAACAGCACACACCAATGCCATCATAAACCAGATGACGGTCCATGCCAGCGACTCCTGCAAGGTAGTGTGTTTAATACTCATGGATCAATCAGCTTCGTTGCGAAGCTCAACTCGATGCTTGGCCTGTATGTAATCCTTGTGAGACACATGAATAAGATCAGCTATCCTGCGCACCATATGCTCTTCGTACATATGCAATATACCGTCGGCATAGGCAATCTCCCAAAGATATTCAATCACAAGAATTTTCTGTTCCTGGGAAAAATGACTGGCAATCAGACTGGTGAACTGATGATAATCTGTTGCATGGCGCGATTCCTGTTTGGCGAGAGAATATAACTCTTCAGATTCCGCATCATCAAGTGCAAACTTTTTCTTTAAAACTTGTTTAACAGCCTGTTTCTCAACCCTGTCCACTTCATGATCCTGGCGCATCATTTCAACAAACAACGCCGCAGTTGCCAGTCTGAGTTGATGTTGCGTTTCCTCCTCAGTAGCGGTAGTCGAGAAGTTCTGTTCGAAAAAACGTTTAAGTGTATTTATCATAGTGTCAATTGTATCTGTTTCGCAGACGATCTATTCTATAACGCCTGATGACATCTGTCCTGGCATCCACATAATGTTTATTTACAACATGGACCTGAATACTCCTAATTCCGATTCATACTTTGTGGCAAATGCAACATGATTTGCGGCATTTTACTCGCAGCGGGTAGCAGTGTACGTTTTGGCAGCCCAAAACTGCTTCAGGCCCTTGACGAGAAAAACTCCATTGCCCAACGATCGGCACTGCACCTGCAGCAGGCTATAGCCAATTTGCTGGTCGTTGTTCGACCGGATGATGCGCGTTTAATTCAACAAATGCAGGACATCAATATACCCTACGTCTTATGCTCCCAGGCAACAAATGGTATGTCCGCCAGTATTGCCTGTGGCATTAAACATAGTATGGATGCCAGTGGCTGGATTATTGCGCTGGCGGATATGCCGCTGGTGCAAACCAGCACCATCCGTCAAATTGCCCAGGCACTTGAATCGAACAGTATTGTTGCACCTTATTACCATGGCCAGCGGGGAAATCCCGTCGGATTTTCTGCACAATACCGGCAAGCCCTGTTAAACCTTGAAGGTGACAAGGGCGCCCGGGATCTGCTCACAACCAATGAGGATCACATCTACAGAATAATCACTGAAGACGCGGGTGTAGTGCAGGATATTGATACCGCGGACGACATGATGAAACATCTGTCGCCGCGGGATTGAATGATCTCAGAACGAGAAAGTAAGGATCTTTGACTAGAATTCCAGATCCTGTGCCAGCACGATGTCGCCCATGAGCTGATCATCTGCCATGTTGCGGCCATAGAACACTTCCGCAATCTCACGACGCAGGCGCTGTGAAATCGCATTGAGCTCGGTTTCCTTGTAGTCATCTTTAATGGAGCCAAATAAATAATGCTCCAGATCGAATTCCTTGAGGATCATTTTGGTGTGGAACAGGTTTTCCTGGTACACATTCACATCAATCATCTGATACAGGTCTTTGGTATCTTCCGCGATGAAGTTCTGAATGGAATTGATTTCGTGGTCGATATAGAACTTGTTACCCTTCACGTCACGGGTAAACCCGCGTACACGGTAATCCATGATCACAATATCGGACTCGAAACTGTGAATCAGGTAATTCAGGGCTTTCAGCGGCGAAATACGTCCACAGGTAGAAACATCGATATCGGCACGGAAGGTACAAATGCCATTATGGGGATGTGACTCGGGATAGGTATGCACCGTGATATGGCTTTTATCCAGATGCGCCACCACCGCATCCGGCAATGGGCCCGGCGCTTCTTCATTGGAGATCTGTTGCGATGCCACAGGTTCTTCCGAAATCAGGATGGTCACACTGGCGCCCTGGGGATCATAATCCTGACGGGCTATGTTGAGGATGTTGGCGCCGATGATATCGGTTACGTCCGTCAGTATCTGCGTAAGACGCTCGGCATTATAGGCCTCATCGATATACTCGATGTACTTTTTCATATCCGCCTGACTGTTCGCATACGCTACATCATATATATTGAAACTCAGGGTCTTGGTCAGATTGTTGAAGCCTTGCAGCTTGAGCTTTTTACCTACCAACAGCGTAATCTCCAGTCAGGATACAAATTTTGTAAACCGCGTATTCTACACCTGATGTGTTCAAATCTTGAACACTTTATTACGTGCCTGCAGCCAGGCCTGCTCGCCAAAGGCCCGCTTAATGACCAATGGCAGGGCACAGGATCCCACCGACAGCAATTTGTCATGAAATTCTTTCAGGATGAAGCCCGGCTGTTGCGACAATTGTTCACGCAACGCCCGGATTAAAGCCCAGCCCAGGGCATAGCCCATGGGCACTGTTGGCGACTCGGTGTACCAGCTGATATCCGCCCTGGCCTGTTCAATGGAGAAGCCCAGCTGGGTGCACATACGCTGCGCTGCCGTATCGATTGTCAATCCACGGGTATGCAATTCCACATCCAGCATGACCCGCATGGCCCGCCACAGGCGATCCCGTAACATAATGAATTTATGCTGAGGTCGATCAAGAAAACCCTGTTCCTGCATCAGGTC
>JBFHPZ010000033.1:0-11766 GCA_041592495.1 Gammaproteobacteria bacterium
AGTGTCGCAAATGCAGAAAAAACACTTCAGGAAATGGTTAATGATGCAAAAGCAGGCGATGTCATCACGCTTGATAACAAAACATATAAAGGACCTATTGTAATTGAGTCTGCCATCACCCTGGATGGTGGTGGTAAGGCAACCATTGATGCAGGTGGTAATGGCTCGGTAATTTACCTTGATACCAATGGCGCCACAATTAAAAATCTTCGTCTTACAAATTCAGGAAATTCCCACAACGACATAGATTCCGGCGTACAGGTGCGCGGGAATTTCAATGTCATCAAAGATAATGTAATTGATAATTGTTTATTCGGTATCGATTTGCAGCAATCTGAATTCAATGTGGTTCGCCGTAATGAAATTAGCTCGAAAAATGTTGATCTGGGTTTGCGTGGAGATGCCATAAGGTTGTGGTATAGCTTTGGGAATAAGATTCTTGAAAATTATACACATGACTCCCGTGATACCGTTGTCTGGTATTCAAAAGATAATGAAATAAAAGGTAACAGGTCTACAAGAGGGCGTTATGCATTGCATTTTATGTATGCCCAATATAACAAGGTGGAAGATAACGAATACTGGGAAAATTCTGTTGGCATTTTCTTAATGTATAGCGATGGTGTCGAGTTACGAAATAATAAAGTATCACGTGCTATTGGACCGACTGGTGTTGGTATTGGCCTGAAAGAAACATCTGAGAGCATAATCGAAAATAATAAATTATTGTATAACGCTGTGGGTATTTATCTGGATGTTTCACCTTATCAACCGGATACAGTTAATCGAGTAGAAAATAATTTGGTCGCATTCAATAACATAGGTGTGCGATTCTTGAATGACTGGACTGGTAATGTTTTTCGCAATAATTTCTTTAAGAGTAATATAACTCAGGTCGCTGTTAGTGATGGTGGTAGCGCCAAGCGAAATGATTGGAAAGGAAATATGTGGGATGATTATGAAGGATTTGATCTGGACAAAAATGGAATAGGTGATACGCCACATGAATATTATTCCTATGCAGACAGGATTTGGATGGATGTGCCGCCCGCACAATTTTTCAAAGGTTCGCCTTTGCTTGAAGTGCTAGACTTTCTTGAAAGGCTGGCGCCCTTTTCACCCCCAAGGTTAGTGTTTAAAGACAATGAGCCTAAAATAGGTATAGATTAGTCAGTAAGTCATGAGTAACGATACATCGAAACCAGAAAAGCCACGTTTATCACGCAAAGATAGAGCACGGCGTGAATTTCTGCGATCAATAATGTTGGCAACCGGCGTTATTGGAGTTTCGGCTCTGGGATATTATCCAGTCGTAAAAAGTGATAATGCACGTTTACGCCCACCCGGCGCTTTGGAAGAAGATGAATTTCTGGCTTCTTGTATTAAATGCGGTCAATGTGTTCAGGTTTGTCCGGTTGAAGCGATTTTTCTTGCGGATATCATGGATGGTTTTGGTGTAGGTGTACCTTACATTGGTGCGCGTGAACAGGCATGTGATTTTTCCTGTGATGGTTTGCAATGTGTTTTAGCCTGCCCAACCGGTGCACTAACTCATGATTTGAATTACTCACATGAAACACGCATGGGTTTTGCTCGTCTATCCCGTCCCGATAAATGTCTTGCCATGAAAGGTGAAGGAATAAAGGGGCCGGCCCGCGGTGATGGCTATAAAGGCAAGCTTAGATATGACGATATAGACCGTTGGAATCCGCTTCCGGTGAGTGAGCACAATTACGATTTAGAACTTTGCGATTTATGCATGCGTCAATGTCCTATCGAAATCAGGCGAGGTCAATGTGATGCAGGAAAACCACCTTCTGGCGATGTGAATCAGTGCCCACCGAAAAAGGCGATTGAATTAGTGGCTTTTGAGAGTGACAACGGTAAGGCCGCATTGAAACCGGAAGTTCTTGAGGGGTGTGTTGGCTGTGGTGTATGTGAAATGGTGTGCCCTACAGAACCACCTGCCATCGTTATCGATGCGCGTGTGCATGGAGGTAATATATGAAATATATTGCTGAATCCATGCGTCAGTTATTAGGTGCCGAGCCGCGCAAGGCAGAAAAGGTGGAATTTACGCCTAAGGCTCAGGAGATTCATTTTTATAAAAAAGCGAATCCTACTGATAGATTTAAAATAGAAGAATTGCACAAGTTAAAAGCCGGCTATCACAAGTGGCGTAACCGTCGTTGGTTGACATTGTTATTTATTAATCTTCTATTTGTTCTTTCATACCAGCTAGATATACAGTTACTTGAAGGCGCTTTAACTGCGTCACGGTTCATGGGATTTCATATGGCCGATTTGAATTCAGCATTGCAAGTTATGCTGGCATTCAAAGAGGTGGTATTGAATTTGATTATTGGTACATCCACCGTTCTGGTGATGTGGGTGCTCCTTGGCGGCAGGGCATTTTGTTCCTGGGTGTGTCCTTATCATTTGATTGCTGAATGGGCAGAAGCTATTCACCTGAAACTGGTTGATAAAAAAATCATTGAAAATAAAACCTTCCATCGTGGCATGCGTACATGGCTTTATGTTTTGTTTGCAGTGCTGGCATTTGTTACCGGTTATACAATATTCGAAACTATTTCACCTACCGGCATTATTAGTCGTGCACTAATCTATGGCCCTGGCATCGCTTTAATCTGGGTTGGTTTCTTATTGTTGTTTGAGATTTTTGTGTCACGTCGTGCCTGGTGTCGTTATGTGTGCCCAATTGGTATAACCTATGGTATCGTCGGTACTATATCGCCTATGAGGGTTACTTATCACCTGGAGAATTGTGCTCACGAAGGTGATTGCCGTAAAGCATGTTTGGTGCCTCATGTGTTAGACGTTACCATTAAAGGGCGTGCAACAGATGATCATGTAGATGTCACATCTGATTGTACCCGTTGTGGTTTATGTATCGATATTTGTCCCACCGACTCCCTCCGCTATGAGTTCAAGTTGCCAGGTAAAAAATAATGATTGAGTTTCAGCAGTTAAGTAAATCATTTAAGAAAACTGCGGTCCTTAAAAACATCAGTGTGAATATCGATTCCGGTAATCGTGTTGCATTGGTTGGTTCCAATGGTGCTGGTAAAACAACATTAATTCGCTGTTTGCTCGGTGAATACCATTGCAAAGGAACTGTGCGGGTCTCTGGTCTTGATCCCAAGGAGCATCGTCAGGATGTATTGAAGCGAATCGGTTTTGTTCCTCAATTGCCTCCGCCTTTGAGAATGCCAGTGGGACAATTGCTTAATTTTTCCGCCAGTGTATGTGATGCAGATGTTGCAGATATGAAACAGGTTGCACTGCGTCTGGGTCTGGATGTTGATAATTTATGGCACCGACCTTTCGTAAAATTATCCGGTGGTCAAAAACAAAAACTCCTGATTAGCATTGCACTGGGTCGAGACAGCGATATCCTGATTATGGATGAACCTGCTGCCAATCTTGATCCACAGGCTCGTCATATTTTTTTCCAGTTATTAGCTGAAAAGCCAAAAAATACAGTAATGCTAATTTCCAGTCATCGACTTGATGAAGTGGCGTCACTGGTAAATCGTGTTATTGAAATGGATCAGGGCAAGATTGTGCTTGATGATCGGGTTGCTGATCTGGTTGAAATGAGTAGTCAGCTGAATTGTCGTATAGCGATTATTCAAGCCGAAGAAGCCTTCAGTAACGCCATGCAACAATGGGGTTTTCAGAGTGTTGCTGATGGCAAAGTCTGGGAAGGTCGAGTTGCAGGCCCTGATCGTTTGCGTTTCCTTGGTACTTTATCGCGATATGCAGGTTTGCTCGCGAGTATTCACCTGGATGAAAGCGGAGAAAATTATCATGCGTAATGTGTTGTTAATAATCGCCACTTTCCTGGTCTCATTCTCCTGCAGTCAGCAGGAAACAGGTCCGGTAGAAGTGAAGTGGGATCGTGATGGATGTGAGCGCTGTCGCATGGTTTTAAGTGACCGTTATCACGCAACACAGGTTCGTAGCGGTGAGGAAGGCAAAAAAAATAAAGTGTTCAAGTTTGACGATCTGGGTTGTGCCGTGATCTGGTTGCAGGATAAGCCATGGAAAGAAAAAGCAGAAATCTGGGTTAACGATTACAAATCCGGAGAATGGCTGGATGCACGTAAAGCCAATTATATCACCGGTCAGATCACACCCATGGAGTTTGGTCTTGGTGCCCAGCCGAATGCCACAGAAGATTCAATGAATTTTTCCCGAGCAGAAGCTTACATACTGGAGCGTGAAGCCAGATTTAATCAACCCGATTCAGATTTAAAAGGTCAGGCGAATGAGCACCAGCATCATCACTGAACAAGGTAACTTTCAAAATGGTAAAAGCTCTGGCAGTATGCGTGCTATGAAACATTTATGGTTAACAGCCTGGGCCGATATTATTGAGTCTATTCGTGCGCGCTGGTTTTTGCTCTACAGCGGAATTTTTGGCGGCATCATAGTATTACTGTTTATTTTCGGCATCACCGAATCACGCATCATGGGATTCACTGGCCTGTCGCGCCTACTGATTACCTATATACAGCTCACCATGGCTATCATGCCGATTTTTGTGCTGATTACAACTGTGCGTTCTGTTGCCGGAGATCGTGAAGCCGGTGTATTCGAATACATGCTGTCATTACCTGTTTCATTAGCGGCATGGTTCTGGGGAAAAATGATTGGGCGTTTCGTGGTTATTTTCATGCCGGTATTTTTGGCCATGTTACTGGCGGTGATAATTGGTGTGTTTCGTTCAGCTGAAGTGCCCTGGAGTATGCTCGGATACTATACTTTATTGTTGTTAGTGCTCGCCTGGTGTTTCCTCGGTATTGGCATGTTGATATCCAGTGTGGCTAGAAGTGCTGATGTTGCCACCGGCGCCGCTTTTGTTATCTGGCTTACGCTTATTTTATTTCTTGACCTGATCCTGCTGGGCATCATGGTTCGCGAAGGCCTGTCCATGGAAGCTGCGGTAACACTTTCACTGACAAATCCTTTGCAGGTATTTCGTACCGCTGCCATGATGTTATTTGATAATCAGCTGGTGTTACTCGGTCCAACGGCTTTTGTCATACTCGATCATTTTTCAACACAAGCCTATCTTGCGTTTGCAATTATTTATCCCGCAACTATAGGTGTGATAACAGCCAGCGTGGGATACTGGTTCTTTAAGCGCAGCGATCTACCCTAAATCATCACCGGAAAATTATTATGAGCGAACCCAGCGTTAAGGTGTTTCACGGCCAGACTTTTGGCAATAAAGTCTCCACTTATTTCGCTGCGACTCGTCCACCATTTTTAACTGCATCGATATTGCTAGTGATTGCAGGTCTGGCCATGGTCTGGGGTGAAACCGGAGGCATTAATGCTATTCTGGGGTTGTTAACCTTACTGAATATCGCGCTTATTCATACCGGCGCAAATGTGCTGAACGATTATTTCGATTCCCGCAATGGAACTGATGCAGCTAATCAATCGCATATTTTCCCTTTTTCCGGAGGCAGTCGATTCATTCAGAATGGCGTTCTTACTGAAGAGCAAACTTTCCGCTTCGGTTTTACCCTAACCATGCTGGGCGCCGTGTTGGGCGTGGGCATGACCATTGTCACCGGTCCATTTATTTTAATGATAGGTTTGTTGGGTGGTTTCCTGGCCATATTTTATTCCGCTCCACCTTGCCTTGCCTGTCGAGGTTTGGGTGACATAACTATCGGAATTTGTTTTGGTGTGTTGCCGGTCATGGGTACGGTTTATATACAAACCGGCGAGATTATGATGAACAGTGTTTGGTTAGGTGTCGTCATTGCCTGTTACGTGGCAGCCATACTTTGGGTAAACTCCATACCTGATATCGAAGCCGATAAAAAATCCGGAAAGTTCACATGGCCTGTACGCCTGGGTGCAAACTTTGCAGCTCATGGTCTGGGTATCTGGTTTGCGGTGGGTTTTCTAATTCTTCTGGTTTCACCTCTACCCAAATTCACCTGGCTTGCGCTGCTGGCAATATTGCCAGCTGCTAAAGCGGCGAAGTCTGCGGTGGATGGGCAGCTTATTCCCGCCATGCCTTTGACTATCGTGACACATAGTGCAGTTTGTATTCTGTTATCCGTGGGTTATGTACTGGCTTAAATAATCAGTATTTAATTTTCTGGTTACATCCGGCAGGCAAAAAGAAAAGGGGTTGATCGTAAGATTAAACCCCTTTTTTGTTTCTGTTAAAGTTTTAATTATTTGGCATCGATAGATTTCATCGCTCGATGATATCCAATGGTTCCCATCAGCAATGGCAGGCTTGATATCTTTTCAAATCCCACGTCAGTAAGCATTTCTGTAATTTCATCAGCTGAATAAAACATGCGAAGTGCATCGATAAAATATTTCTTGCAGCCATGGGATGATGCTGAGCTTCCTAATAGTACGGCGGTAAAACTCAGGAAAAATCGCAGGTAAGCGTAGTAGCCTTGCTCGACGATTTTGTTGGCTGGACGTAGCATGTAAGCATGATAGAAAAATCCACCGGGTTTCAATACTCTCAAAATCTCGCGACTCACTTCCATGATGGGCAAATGACGTGATGCATATTGCAGTGTAACGACATCAAAATGGTTGTCCGGGAAAGGTAGCTTGCGAACATCGCCAATAGTGCTGTCGATATGCATGCCCAGCTTTTCGGCAGTTTGTCGTCCGGCTTCCTGCATGTGTTTACTGCGATCCATGGCGTAGACTTCCAGGTCCGGTTGTTTTTTCAACAGAGCAATACCAACTGCGTTTGTACCGGCGCAGACATCCAGTACTTTTTGCCCGCTTTTCACGTCGATGGTGGTAATAAAACGTCTGCACAGCCAGTCCCACATACCAAGGCTGGCGATGCGATTAGCGCGATCATAATAAGTCGCGACATCGGCAAAGACATCATTCAGTTCTTCACGCCAAACCTGATCGAATTGTTTTTCACGATATTCTTCTCGGATGGAAAATGGGATGGCGCGTTCTGCATTGGTCATATTGGCTCCTGGAGGTTTTGTAGTAATTCACTGAATATAGCAGTTACTAGCTGATTTAAATACATGCAAGCCCAGGGAAGTAAAAGTTGTATGTGTAATCAGGAGAACAGCCCAGGTTTTATGGCCGGGTGGTTATAAGTCTTACAATTCCTATTCCAATATTGCAGAATGGGTAAGATAGATCCATGAAGTGATACTGTACCTCTTTCATTCAACAGTGGGATATACGAATGCGTGTAGCGTTGTTTGTCACCTGTCTGATCGACCTTATGCGACCCAATGCCGGATTTGCGGCACTGCACCTGCTGCAGCAGGCCGGCTGCGAAGTGGTGGTGCCGGAGCAACAAACCTGCTGCGGCCAGCCAGCCTATAATAATGGTGATGCCGACAGTGCCCGCGCTATTGCCCGTCAAGTGATCGAATACCTGGAGGGCTTTTCCCATGTGGTCATCCCGTCCGGCTCCTGTGCCGGAATGCTGGTGCATCACTATCCGCGGTTATTTGAAGATGATCCAACATGGCGACAACGGGCAGAACATCTGGCAGGACGCTGTCATGAGTTATGCCAGTTTCTGGTGGATATCGTCGGCGTAACTGATTTCAATGCCCACTACTCAGGCAAGGTGGCTTATCACGATTCCTGTTCAGCTCGGCGTGAAATGCATGTGTATGAACAACCACGGGTTTTGCTGGCCAGGGTAGCTGGTTTGACCCAGGTTGAGCCAGGGGACAGCGAGCAGTGCTGTGGCTTTGGCGGCACATTCAGTATCAAGTTCGAGGATATTTCCACGGCTATTGTTGATAAAAAGGTGGAGAACATTTGCCAGACCGGTGCCGATACCCTTGTTGCCGGTGATCTTGGCTGTTTACTCAATATCGGCGGCCGTTTGTCACGACAGCGAAAGTCGGTAAAGGCCTTTCATATCGCCGAGCTGCTGGCGGGTATGACCGAACAGGCTGTGTTTCCGGTGGATAAAAAATGAAGTCCACCAGCGCACAATTCAATACTAATGTGCGGCGTGCATTGCACGATGTAACGCTGCAACAGGCACTATTGCGTGTTGGTCCGGGATTTGTAGATCATCGACGGCAGGCGCTGGCGGTATTGCCCGATGCGGAAAATCTGCGTATTCGTGCCCGAGAGATAAAGGAGCGCGCCCTCGCCAGCCTGGATCACTATCTGCTGGAATTCGAAAAAAACGTACAGGCCAATGGCGGCCAGGTGCACTGGGCGCAAACCGCCGAACAGGCTAATGCCATCTGTGTTGAGCTTTGTAAACAGGCCAGGGCGCGCAGTGTGATCAAGGGCAAGACCATGGTGGGCGAGGAGGTCGGACTTAATGATGCCCTGGAAGCTGCCGGTCTTGAAACCATAGAGACCGATCTGGGTGAATACATCATCCAGCTGGCAAAGGAACCACCGAGTCATATCATCGCCCCGGCCATACACAAGACCCGCAAGCAAATAGTGGATCTGTTCGACCGCTTTCACGATCGCAGTCTTTATCCCGGTCATCTTGAAAGTGTGGCGGATATTGTCAACGAAGCGCGGGCCGTGATGCGCAGCAAGTATCTCGCGGCAGATGTCGGCATCACCGGGGCCAATTTTCTGATTGCTGAAACCGGCACCACGGTGCTGGTGACCAACGAAGGCAATGGCGATCTGTGCAGTTCATTACCTGACACCCATATCATCATCGCCGGTATCGAAAAAGTATTGCCAACACTTAATGATGCGGCTGTGTTATTGCGTTTACTGGCGCGTAATGCAACGGGACAGGATATTACGTCTTACACCAGTTTTTTTACCGGTGCACGGCGAGCTGATGATAGCGATGGGCCCAATAATTTTCATATCGTTCTGGTGGATAACGGCCGCAGTGACATGTTGAATAGCGAGTATCGCGATATGTTGCGATGCATTCGTTGCGGAGCCTGCATGAATCACTGTCCGGTGTATGGTGCTGTGGGCGGGCATGCCTATGGTTGGGTTTATCCGGGACCGATGGGTTCGGTGTTGACACCTTTGATGAATGGACTGGCGCAATCCAGTGCTTTGCCCAACGCATCAACACTTTGTGGACGCTGTGAAGAAGTTTGCCCTATGTCGATTCCATTGCCGCAATTATTGCGGCAGTTACGCAATGATGGCCACAAGCAACAGCTTGATTCCTGGTCCGCACGTAGCACGCTTGCACTATGGGCCTGGTTAGCCAGACGACCAAAACTGTATCGTAGTGCGACGAGCTTAAGTTTGCTTGTGTTGCGGTTGTTCGGTCGGGCCGATGGGCGTTTACGACACCTGCCCATGATTAGTGGCTGGATGGCAAGTCGTGATTTGCCGACACCGAAGAGCAGTTTTATGCAGCAATGGAAACAACATCAAGGAGATGCCGATGACTGATGCACGCGCAAATATTCTGGCGCGCCTGCAACAGGGCCGCCGCAAACCTATTCCTGAGGAAGTGGTTAATGCAAAAATTACATCAAGTGATGCATCGATAGAACAATTTATTCGTGGTCTGGAAAAAGTGTCGGGGACCTATGAAACAGTAACCACTGCACAACAGATAACGGGAGCAATCGAAGCTTATTTAAAACAGGTAAGTGCGAGTAATCTATTGGTGGTGGCGCCGGCAATAACCAAAGCCGGTTTACTGGTTAACAGTTCGCTACCACTGCAACCGGCACCGACACGTGGCAATGAAGAAAATGCAGTGACACTGGCCTACGCCGGTATTGCCGAAACCGGTAGCCTGGTGATGTTGTCCAGTGCAGACACGCCAGTAACAACTAATTTTTTGCCGGATAATTTTATTTGTGTATTAAAAACAAAAAATATAGTGAATGATATGGAATCCCTGTGGGCGCGCTTGCAAAGCGAGCAAGGAACAATGCCGCGTTGCGTTAATATCATCACCGGGCCTTCGCGTACCGCCGACGTAGAACAGACTATCCAGATGGGTGCCCATGGTCCTCGACGTGTGCACGTGATTTTATGGAATGAGTTAGGATAACCAGGGGTAGTGACTTCGATGAAAAATAAAATGGACACACTTGCCTTCAGCCTTATGTGTCTCGTCGTAATCAATCAAGCAATCGCTGACGAAGTAAAAATTCTTGCAGCGGAATTTAACAGCAATGGTAACAATCACTGGTCAGTCAATGTTACGCTTAAGCATGCCGATACAGGCTGGGCGCATTATGCGGATAACTGGCGTATTATTGATGATAAAGGCAATGTACTTGGAGATCGGGTGCTGTATCACCCTCATGTGGATGAGCAGCCTTTCACCCGAGGCCTGAGTGACGTAAAGATACCTGAAGCGGTCACTATCCTATATATTGAAGCGCACGATAAGGTACATGGCTGGGCCTCTGGTCAAATGAAGGTCGATCTGAAAAAAGCGATTGATGGTCGATTGAAGATTGAGGGCGAATAGTGCAGTTTACAGACATCATATCGTTTGCAGGTTACGCCATTGAAGCGGTGGGCGTATTTGTAGTTGTAATCGGTTCATGTATTTCGTCGTTTGTATTCATTCGTAGTTTTCGCCAGTTGCCTGAAGGCATTGCTTACCGTACTTATCGTCGACAACTGGGGCGTTCAATTATTCTGGGGCTTGAATTTTTAATTGCAGGTGACATTATACGAACCGTTATTGTTGCAGCAACGCTGGAAAATATAGCCTCTCTGGGTTTGATCATTTTAATTCGTTCATTTCTGAGTATCACGCTTCATCTCGAAGTGGAGGGTCGCTGGCCCTGGCAAACGGAAAAGCCAGATGCTGAATAAATGAACGGCATTTATAAGCACAAGCCGTATCTATCGCGAATGAAATAATGATTATTAATTGACAGGGATTAACGCAGCATGAAAATAAATAAACCTGTAAAAATATTCCTTTTGTATTTATTGCTTCTGCCACTGGCGATGGCGGCGTCTAAACTCGACACGTTAAAAGTCGGAAAAGAACATTTTTATTTTAATGGTGTCAAATCGACTTCTGTTTATGGCCTGGCAGGCGCGATAGCGGAATATAAAAATAACCGCATTATTGTTTTTCTGTGCACCAATGGCGATTCCAAAAAATTAATAGAAGTAATGGCGTTTCTGGAAGAAAAGGGCATAACTGAAGTCACCCTGAAATCTACAAAGGAAGTGACGAATTGCTAGATTGATTCCGAAGGAAACAAAAAAGCCCGCTTAGCGGGCTTTTTTGTTGGCCGTGTTTTAACGGATAAACAACAAAGAATTACCAGGATTTGTATGGCAGGAATTTACCATTCAGGGTAATCACAACGCGATCGCCCGCCGGGTTGTTTTCTTTCTGAATATCCATGGAAAAATCAATGGCGCTCATAATGCCATCACCAAATTTTTCATGGATCAATGCTTTAATGGTGTCGCCATAAACACCGATCATTTCATAGAAACGATAAATCACCGGATCTGTAGGCACCAGTTTATCCCAGCTCTTGTGCGGGAACTGTTGCAGTGCAGTGGCGACTTCATCGGGTAGTTCCAGCGCAGCGCAGAGGGTTGTGGCATATTTTTCCGGCATGCTGTTCATGCCTAGGCAAGCCGAGGTGGTCCATACGGGTGACATGTCGATTTTGGCGGCGATGTCTTCCCAGCTTAAGCCGGCGGCAATTTTTGCTTCAAGTATTGCTTTGGACATTTCATCTTTGGTCATCATAAATATATCTCCGGTTTTGTTTAATACTGTGTGTTTTCCTTACGCGGGGAGCGCGACGGATTTTG
>JBFHPZ010000034.1:0-11561 GCA_041592495.1 Gammaproteobacteria bacterium
ACTATTCACTTAGAAGAAATTGAAGGCAACAGCACCGGCTATCTGGGCTTATTGGCCTTGTTAGGTGCATTTGTTCTTGCAGCTCTGGGCTCAAGCCTTTACATGGAACACAATGGTCATTGGGTAACCGGCATGACCAACCAGATTGTCTGGGGCATGCCGCATGTATTTGCCGTGTTTCTGATTGTTGCAGCATCCGGTGCACTCAACGTTGCATCCATATCATCGGTTTTCAACAAGAAAGCCTATAAACCCTTAGCTCCCTTGTCTGCCCTGCTGTCTCTGGCACTGTTAACCGGTGGCTTGATGATACTGGTGCTTGACCTGGGTCGCCCTGATCGACTGGTCGTTGCCATGACCTATTACAACTTCAAGTCGATTTTCGCCTGGAATATGATTCTGTATAACGGCTTCTTCCTGATCGTCGGTGTTTACCTGTGGTTTATGCTCGACCGTACCATGAAAAAATACAGCCGTTACGCCGGTTTCGCCGCTTTCATCTGGCGTTTGATACTTACCACTGGTACCGGTTCTATCTTTGGTTTCCTGGTGGCTCGTAGTGGTTATGACATGGCGATGATGGCACCGATGTTTATCATCATGTCGTTCTCATTTGGCCTGGCCATTTATATTCTTGTATTGATGGCATCTTATCACTGGACAAATCGTCCCCTGGGTGATTCTGTTGTCAACCGCCTGCGTAACCTGCTGGGTGTATTCATCGCGGCCGTTCTCTATTTCGTGCTGGTCTATCATTTGACTAACCTGTACGCCACTGAGCATCATGGCTATGAAGCCTTCATCCTGCTTGGCGCTAATGGTGGCTCCAAATACTCCATGATTTTCTGGGTTGTGCAGATTGTCCTGGGCAGCCTGCTTCCACTGGCACTGATTTATGCACCAGCCGTTGCTAACTGCCGTAAAACATTGACTGCAGCCTGTACTCTGGTAATCATCGGTGGTCTGGCGCAAATGTATGTCATCATCATTGGTGGACAGGCCTATCCCCTGGAAATGTTCCCGGGCATGGAAGTCCTGGAAACAACATTCTTTGATGGTGCTAGCAGTCAATATTCCGCTACCCTGCCAGAAATCATGTTAGGTCTGGGTGGTTTTGCAGTCGCACTGATTATTGTTGCCATTGGCATCAAGATACTGGGCTTTTTGCCCCGTAGCCTGGATGATTCAATTGCCGATCCACATCACAAGGCAGATTAGGTCCGGATTAGCTTCATCTCGTATCTTGATTAATAAAACGGCCCGGAGTCTAATCTTCGGGCCGTTTCTGTTTTAATACATATGAATCATAGATTTATGCCTCGATTACTCATTTCTGCTGCTCATAAGTCCTCTGGCAAAACCACCATTACTATTGGTTTATGCGCAGCGCTAGCCGAGCGCGGATTAGCTGTTCAGGCATATAAAAAAGGTCCTGATTATATTGATCCCATGTGGCTCGGACGAGCGGCGGGTCACCCCTGCCATAACCTGGATTTCTATACCATGGAAAGACAGGAGATAATCGATACGGTTTATTGCCAGTCTCGTCATGCCGATATCAGCATAGTGGAAGGCAACAAGGGCCTCTACGATGGCCTTGATCTGGATGGTAGCAACTCTAATGCGGCCCTGGCTTCATTACTACAAGCACCAGTTGTGCTGGTGCTCGATGCCCGTGGCATGACTCGAGGTATCGCACCATTGATACTGGGATACCAGGCTTTTGATCCCGATATCAAAATCGCCGGTGTGATACTTAACCAGTTAGGTGGCCATCGCCATGAAAGCAAACTGCGATCGGTGATTGAACACTATACCGATGTTAGAGTCGTTGGCGCAGTTTGTCATGACCAAAGCCTGAGCATTGAAGAACGTCACCTGGGACTCATACCCAGCAATGAAGACGACTCAGCTGATCGTAAAATTACCCAGATCCGCGATGGCATAAAACAACAAATTGATCTTGATAGCATCATTGCCATTTCCCAAACTGCTCCACCTCTGCCCATGGCGCCCTGTGCAACTGACAACAGGTCAGACAGGCAGGATTTACGCATAGGTATTATGCGTAATGATGCCTTTGGCTTCTATTATCCCGGTGACCTGCAGGCCATGGAGCAACAGGGTGCCGAACTGGTATTCATTGATGCCATTCGCGATAATCAATTACCTGATATTGATGGCCTGTTCATCGGTGGCGGCTTTCCTGAAGCCCGCATGCAGGAACTGGAAGCCAATCAATCCATGCGCGAATCGGTGCATCAAGCCATCGAGCATGGACTGCCCACCTACGCCGAATGTGGAGGCCTGATGTACCTGGGCAAAACCCTGACCTGGCGCGAGCAGCGTCATAACATGGTGGGTGTAATTCCAGTCGATACGGTGATGCATGTGAAACCACAGGGCCGGGGTTATATTCGGCTGGCAGAAACCGAGCATCATCCCTGGAAAGGCCTGGAACCTGAACCTACGCAGGATATTGCAGGGCATGAATTCCATTATTCGGCCCTGGAAAATATTGATCCCTCATTACGCTTCGCATACCGTATATTGCGCGGCACCGGCATAGATGGCCAGAACGATGGCATAGTTTATAAAAACCTTCTGGCCAGTTATGCTCATCTCCGGGATACTTCCCGAAATCATTGGGCGCAACGTTTTGTAAAATTTGTGCGCAAATGTAAAAAATCACACTGAAATCAGAATCAGCATGGAGTAAACATGATCAAGTTGACACCGGCAGCTGCCAAACAAATTCGTATATCTGCTAAAGAAGGCAACCTGGAGGGCTTGCCACTGCGTATTGCCGCAACCAAGCAGGAAGATGGCAGTATTCATTACGGCATGGGCTTCGACGATGTTAAGGAAGATGACGCCAGCTATACAACAGAAGGTGTTGAAATTATCGTTTCAGAAATATCCATAGATGCACTCAAAGGCACTACCATTGATTTTGTTGAACTGGAACCAGGCAAGCCCCAATTTATTTTCATGAATCCCAATGATGTTAATTACACCCCCCCTAAAGAATAAAGCTGCTGTAAACTAGCTGCTATGGCAACAGAAACCATACAGTCAGACATCAAGGAAGCTATATCGCGGCATCTGGCCGGGTGCATCATTTTGTTATTCGTATTACTGAGCGCACTCGGCGTTAGCAGTTATTGGCTGCTGCATGCGGGCGATATGCTTACCACTGCGGTTGTGGTTCACAACCTGCTACTGGTCAGTGCATTTGTGTTGGTGGCAAATATTGCCTATCGCAACCAGAAGCGACAATTCGATAAGGTTAGTCAGAACAGTCAGGCACAGAACATCCTGTTCGATATTGTCGCCAGCATCAATACATCCCGTGACCTGGGTGAATTACTCAACAATTTTTGCGAAGCGGTACACAGGAAAATCCTCGCAAAACACGTATCTGTGTGGTTAATTACCGAAAATAACTGGCTGGAATTTGTTGACAGCAAATGTTCCGACGAAAACGACATCAAAAGCCAGCGAGTACGCATAACTCAAGAGCTATCCAAACTTATCACTTCAGAAAAACTGCTCATTAATAATGAATACCTTGCCTCATTATTAAAATGCGACACATCAACCAACAATTGTTATTTTTTACCACTGGATTATCACAACCGCACTTTGGGCGTGTTATGTATCGAACTAACAACCCTGCCCTTCGACAATTCGGACTATTTCAAAAGCCTGATTATTCGCCTGGGAGAACATCTCGGCATTGCCATTGAAAAAGCACGCGTCGACCTGGAATCGCGTCGCATGCTAATTATGCAGGAGCGTAGTTTGATCGCGAATGAACTCCACGATTCATTGGCCCAGACCCTGGCCAGTTTACGATTTCAGGTGCGCGTACTGGATGAAATGCTGCAACCCACATCCGAGTTTCAGTCCATTCGTGGTATCGAACAGGTCGAAAACAGTCTGGATGAAGCCTATTCCGATTTGCGCGAACTGATTGCCCATTGCCGCACCCCCATCAACAAACAGGGTCTGATACCTGCCATTGAAAAACTGATTTCACGTTTCAGAAAAGAAACCGGCATGCATGTGTTATTGCAAAAGGAATGGCATCATTCCGATTTGCCACCGAACCTTGAAATGCACCTGTTCCGTATCATCCAGGAAGCATTGAACAATATTCGTAAACATAGTGATGCCAATAACGTGCGCGTGATGTTGCGTTGCGATGATAAGGGCAACCATCATGTACTGGTTGAAAATGACGGCATTGGTTTTGAAACACCAACTTCCAGTGATCATCCCGGCAAACATCTGGGTCTAACCATCATGCGAGAGCGTTCAGCACATCTTGGTGGCAAACTCCGGATTGAAAGTGAGCCGGATGAAGGCACACGCATCGAATTACAATTTAAATATAACAATGAATCAAAATATGATCCGCTGCAAAGATTATCGGGGATTACTAAATGAGTATGCGCGTTTTAATGATTGATGATCACGCCCTGTTTCGTGTCGGCTTGCAAGGTTTGTTGGAACAGCGTGGCATCGAAGTCATTGCAGCCGTGGCAGAAGGCTCGGATGGTTTACACATTGCACAGGAGCAACATCCGGACATTATTTTGCTCGACCTGCGCATGCCAGACATGAGTGGCCTTGAAGTTTTACAACAGGTCAGAAAACTGGATCTAAGAATTCCGGTTGTCATGCTCACCACCAGTAATGAAGAACAGGATCTGGTTGAAGCCTTACGCAACGGTGCACAGGGTTATTTGTTAAAAGATATGGAGCCTGATGAACTGGTAAGCGCCCTGCGTGATATCGAAAAAGGAAAAAATGTTGTTGCCCAGGAACTCACCGATGTACTTGCGCGTATGGTACAGGGTGAAACTCAGGATGAGAGCAGGAATAAAGAAACACCTTTCTCCGAATTGACTCCGCGTGAACTCGAAATACTGTGTTTGCTGGCTGATGGTCAAAGCAACAAGGTTATTGCGCGCAATCTTGGTATTTCTGACGGCACGGTTAAATTGCATGTGAAAGCCATTCTGCGCAAACTGGAAGTCCATTCTCGAGTTGAAGCCGCAGTTATTGCAGTTGAACAGGGGCTGCGTCAAAATAACAGTACCCCCCCGCAGGATTCAAACATAACACACAATAAAACGGCGACCCGAAAATGAAAACTTTCAAGAACCTGATAGATGAGGTTCTTCCCCATATCAAGGAAATGTTTCCATGGGATCTCGAAGAACGCATGCAGGAAACCAATGATCTGTTACTGATTGATATTACTGAGCCCCGAGAATATGAAACAGTTCATATCAAGGGATCCATCAATGTACCCCGCGGCATTCTTGAAGCATCCTGTGACTGGAACTATGAAGATACACTGCCTGAACTGGCGGCGGGTCGTGACCGTGAAGTTGTTGTGATTTGTCGTTCAGGCAACCGCAGTGTCCTGGCGGCATTCACCATGCAGTTAATGGGTTTTACTAACGTTACCTCACTAAAAACCGGTTTGCGTGGCTGGTTCGATTATGAACTGCCATTGTATGATAAAGATGATAATGAAGTAGACGAAGACATTATTGATGCCTATTTCAGCAAGGGACTACGCCCCGACCAGATGGAACCCGGCTAGACTGAAAAAACAATTCTATTTTATTCTGTTTTTTTAGAAACCAAGTCTGCTCCTGACACTCTGGCACAACGTGCACTCATACCGAAAAACTCTTTTCACACATTAACAAGCTAAAAAAATGAAAATCAAACACATCTTATCACTCGTTCTGTTTCTGTCCATGGCAGCGAGTTATTCTACTTTTGCTTTAGCTACAGAAACCGATAGCATAATCCACTATCCACCCGACTCCCTGCAACAATGGTACAAACCGGTCAACAAACGTCAGGTATGGTTGCATACCATGTTTCGTTTAAGACGGGCTTTACAAGCCATAGAAGACTATGCTGAAAAGCAAGACATGACTGGCATGCATAAGTGGATGCAACAACTTGAAAAAGATTACACCAGCCTGGCGGAAATGGTACCCGAATGGAATGAACGTGTTGACAGGCAACTGGTTAGCGAATTAGCACAAGCTATCAACAGCGGTGACATTAACCAATCACGAACACTCACAAGAAATCTCCGCAAAAACTGTGTCAGTTGCCATGATGATTACCAGCCATTGGTTGCAGCAATGTATCGATCACCGGACTATGACCATATCAAGCTTGCTGACGAAAACAATTCAACACTGTCATTTCACAAAGCAATGGAAGCCCTGTCCATATCCATCAACCGGATTCTGATTGCCATGGATGACAACGTACAAGCATCAGCAATTCAGGCGAGCCTGGCCCTGAACCAACAATTAGATCAATTGGCGACTAGTTGTAACCAGTGTCATAAAGATACCTATCCCACAGAACGTATACTTGGTAAAGCAACACAACAAACCCTGCAGCAAATTGATATGGCAATTAAATCGGGCCAGGATAAAGATACAAAGAAATTATTGGGCGATATTGGTGTCACAGTATGTTCCCGTTGCCATAACATACACCGGACCCTGTATGACCTGAAAAATGTCTTGCAGAAATAGTTTCTGTTATTAATAAACTGCATGATAATTATGCAGCGATACAAACAAAACTGAGTTACCTACTTTTCAAGGCGTCCGTTACACTAATGGTACTTCGAGTAAAAGTGATACTAAGACCCTAAGGAACCTGGATGTGCAAAACGCAGCAATGGCTGCTAGCTCTGGCGGCCTGTTTTTATTGCAATACACTGTTTGCACAAATCAACATTAATGTTGATATCCGTGGCATCAATGCTGAACTGGAAAATAATGTCCGTCTTTATTTAAGCATTGAACAGCAAAAAGACAGTACCCTGCTTAGTGAAGGCCGTCTGCGCCGCCTGCACAATAAAGCACCACTGGAAATTGCCAAGGCCTTACAACCCTACGGTTTTTACCGGCCGAAAATCAGCTCTGAGTTAAGCCAGCAAAAGCCGGAACAGTGGCAGGCAACTTATACCATCGATACAGGTCCACCCTTGCCTGTGGCTGAATTCAAACTGGTATTAAGTGAAGAAATGCAACAGGATCCCGAGTTTCAAACCCTGCTTGCCGACATCCCTTTGCGAGTAGGTGATGTTTTTAATCACCTTGAATATGAAGACATTAAAAGCAGTCTGGCCAAACTTGCAGCTGAGCGTGGCTATTTTCGTGCCCAGTTTGTCGAACACCGTGTTGAGGTCGACCTCGATGCCTATGTCGCACGCATTCACCTGAACTATGACGGCGGCCCCCGCTTCCGTTTCGGTGAAGTGATGATGCAACAGGACTTGCTCGATCCAGATCTGTTAAAACGCTATATCCCGTTTGAAACCGGCTCACCCTATACCCTCAACGAGCTGATTGACCTGCAACAGGCGCTTAATGACAGTGATTATTTCGGTAGCGTCGAAGTGTCACCCGGCCAGTTGCAGGACGAAAGTCATGAAGTCCCGGTGAGTGTGGTACTCACGCCGCGCAAGCGTCATCGCTTCACTCTCGGTCTTGG
This sequence comes from Gammaproteobacteria bacterium, assembly GCA_041592495.1. Lineage (GTDB taxonomy): Bacteria > Pseudomonadota > Gammaproteobacteria > SZUA-229 > SZUA-229 > JBFHPZ01. Next base: position 7,552 of record JBFHPZ010000034.1, read on the forward strand.
CTATGGCACGGACACCGGCGCCCGCGCCAAATTTGGCTGGGAAATTCCTCGATTGAACCAGGCGGGTCATCGTATCAACACCGAGGCCAAGGTATCGGAAATCGGTTACAGCCTGGGTGTTCGTTATCGTGTGCCGGTACTGAACCCCCGTACCGATCAGATGGTGTACAGTGCCAGTGTGGTGAATGAAGAAACCGATAGCAGCGACAGCACGGTGCAAACAGTTGGCGCCAGCCTCAATCGTAGCCATAACAAATGGCGTGAATCCATTGCACTCAACTATCAGCAGGAGAAATACACCGTTGCTGACGATCAGGGTGATTCAACCCTGCTCATACCCAGTGTCAACTGGAGTCGCACCTGGGGTCGGGATTTTATTTATGTTCTGGATGGGCTGCGTTTCGATATCGGCCTGCGGGGCGCCAACGACAATTGGGTATCTGATACCGACTTCTATCAGCTGCAGGGAGGGCTAAAAGGCATCACGTCGCTGAACGCCACAAACCGTATTATTGCCCGTGGCCAGTTTGGCAGCACACTCACTGATGAATTCCATAATCTGCCCTCCTCGGTACGATTTTTCGCCGGTGGCTCGCAAAGTGTTCGTGGTTATGCCTACCAGTCTCTGGGCCCGGTGGATGACAGTGGCGATGTCGTTGGCGGCAAGCATCTCATGGTTGGCAGCATCGAATATGAACACAGTCTCAACGGTAAATGGGGAGTGGCTGTGTTCTATGATGCCGGTAATGCCATCGACGACCTCAACGACAAACTGGAACGCGGTGCCGGTTTTGGTTTTCGCTGGAAATCTCCCATCGGTCAGGTGCGCATTGATTTCGCATCGGCTATTAGCCAGGATGGCCAGCCCTGGCGAATTCATCTCAACATAGGACCCGACCTGTGATACGCAGCTGGCTAAAAAAACTGTTGCTGATGATCATCCTGCTGCTGTTGCTGCCCACAGCCCTCGGTCTGTTCTGGCTGGGTGGTACGGAAACCGGCTTACGCTGGACCTATCAGCAGGCCATACCTTATATTCCCGGCAAACTGACCATCGATAAACTCGAGGGACGACTATTCGGCCGTATCACCGCCACCGGCATCAATTATGAGCAGGATGGCAACAATATAAGCGCCGGGCAAATCACCCTGGAATGGCATCCCTCGGCCCTGTTAATCGCCCAGCTGTCGGTTAGCCATTTGCATGTGCAGTCCCTCAACATTTCCCTGCCGGCATCCCAGGACAGCGAACCGACGGCAACAACACTGCCCGACATCAACCTGCCCTGGCGCTTATCACTGAATGATTTCCAGATCGACGATCTCAGCTTCCAACAGGCAGATCGTCAGTTTAATTTAAAGCAGATCAGCCTTAACGCCAGCACCGTGTTCAATCAAATCGACATCGAATCCTTGCAGGTAGTCGCAGATAATTTTGATCTGAGCATCGCCGGCACACTCAAACCCAGCCGCGATTATCAACACAAACTGGATATCCTGTGGCATGGCCAACTGCCCTCCAAAGCAGTACTGGATGGCAAAGGCCGAATCAGTGGCAACCTGAAAACACTCAGTGTCAAACAGGATATCAGCGGCCCGCTTAAGCTATCCCTGAAAGCTGAAGTGCGGGATCTGCTTGAACAACTCAGCTGGCAGGCGAATGTGGATGCCAGCGACATCAAGCTTGAAAAGCTGGATCCCGGCCTGCCCGCCATCAGCGGCAAAATGCAGTTACAGGCCCAGGGTGACCTGAGCAGCGCCACCGTCGCGGGCACGCTGGATGGACAGTATCCGGAACAGGGTCCTTTTGATGCCCGATTCAAGCTCCAGCTTGGGCAGGATCAACCGGTGCAGATCGAGCAGCTATCGCTGCATACACCGGTCAGCGATACAGAGCTAAATGCCCGTGGCCAGTGGACACCGGGAGCCGCGGGCGGCGAACTGGCCCTGGACCTGGACTGGCGCAACCTGCGCTGGCCACTGGTGAATACCCCCTGGTTTAGCAGCGCCACCGGCAGTAGCCGTATTGACGGCACACTTAACCATTACCGTTTCACCCTGACCACAGACCGCCCCTGGCCGCAGGCACCGCCCTCCACCTGGTATGCCAGCGCCGAGGGTAATCTTGATGGCATGCATTTTCATAGTTTGCGTATCACTGCACTGGAGGGTGAAGCCAACGTCAATGGCCAGCTGAACTGGACACCCCAGCTCAACTGGCAGGCCAAGGTTACCGCTCACAACATCAACCCTGGAAGCCAGTGGCCGGCGTGGCCCGGCCAGCTCAAGGCCAGCCTGACCAGCACGGGGCGAATGGAAAATGACCAGTTGATGGTGCATGCCGACGTCACTCAACTGACCGGCAAGTTGCGCGGCTATCCGGTTACCCTGCAGAGCCGTCTGGTCTGGGCCAATGAAGCACTGGATATAAGTCGCCTCGATTTCAACTCCGGCACCTCAGTGGTAAGCGCCAATGGTCGCATCGGCTCGGCCCTGAAACTGAACTGGCACATCGCCACCAGCGATCTGGCGGAGCTTTATCCCCAGGCCCAGGGCGAACTTCAGGCCAGTGGACAACTCACTGGCAGCCGTGACGCCCCGGTTATCCAGGCCAGCTTCAACGGCAAAACCTTAAGCCTGCCGGGTTACAGCCTGGGCACTGTCAACGGCAAACTGGCTGTGGATGTGTTCCGCTGGCAACAGCTAGATATCAGCCTTGCCGCTGAAGCGCTCATGGCAAATGGTTATGCAGTTCAAACCCTGAATGTCGATGTAAGCCCCCAGCAAATACAACTGAAAGCCGTCTCCGATGGCGCCACGGCCCTGGTTAAACTCAAGGGAGAAGCGAGCCAACAGGGATGGCAGGGACACATCCAACAGGCGGAAATCCAGAGCCAGAAGTTTGCCAACTGGCAGTTGCGAAACCCGGCTGCCCTGAGCATCACCAAAGACACCCTTCAACTGGAAAAACTCTGCTGGAAAAGCCAGGAGGCCAGCCTGTGCACGGCCATTCAGCACACCCAGCAAAGCTGGCGTTCGCAGCTTGAAATGACAAAACTGCCATTACAGGTATTCAGTCCCTGGTTACCCTCCGACATGACCCTCGAAGGCGTTGCCGATGCGACTGCAGAGCTGAATTTCGATGCACCCGACCAGCTACTGGGGCAGATCCAGATTGATTTACCCGGCGGTGCCGTGACCTATCCCCTGCTGGAAGGCGAACGTGATCGCTGGGATTATCGCGGTGGCACGGTGCGCATCACCCTGGATGAACAGGGCCTGCAGGCCAAATCCAACATTGCCATGAACAATGGCGATCAATTCCAGGCACAACTGGCATTGCCGGGAGCACAGCTCATGAAGCTGGATCACCAGAGCCAGGTGCTGCGAGGCAATGCAAAACTGGAGATACATGATCTCGGCATAATCGAAGCCCTGTTGCCCGAGGTGCAGGATCTTAAGGGTGAGATTGCCATGACACTCAGCGCCAGCGGCACACTTGCCCAACCGCGATTCAGTGGTATTGCCCATTTATACAAAGGCGCCCTGCGCATCCCAAGACTGGGCCTTGGCATTGATCAGATCAACCTGACCGGCCAGAGTGACAGCCTGGAAAAACTCACGTTCAACCTGGATGCCCATTCCGGCGATGGCAAGCTTGTGATTCAAGGCCAAACTCAGCTGGACAACAATGCCGGCTGGCCCAGTGTCATCACTATTAAGGGGGAATCGTTCGAAGTGTCACGCATACCCGAGGCACGGGTTGTGGTCTCACCCGATCTCCAGGTCAAACTCCAACATCATGAGGTCAACATCAACGGCGAGGTGCATATTCCCTACGCCAAGTTGCAACCGAAAGATATCACCACGGCGGCCCGGGTTTCGGATGATGCCGTCATAGTCGGCGGCGAACAATCTACCGATGAAAAATGGCTGGTAACCACCAGGGTTCGGGTAACCCTGGGGGATCGGGTCAATTTCTATGGTTTTGGATTCGAAGGCCGGTTTGG
>JBFHPZ010000035.1:0-11532 GCA_041592495.1 Gammaproteobacteria bacterium
AGTGAAATTGTTTTCGGCAAATACCTGGGCATATTACTTTTCATGTTACTGATGGTAGCTATGATTTGCCTGATGCCTTTATCGCTGATGATGGGTACTGACCTTGATCTGGGCAAACTCATGGCCGGCGCCTTAGGTTTATTTCTGTTACTGGCGGCGTTTACTGCGGCCGGTTTATATTTATCTTCCATCACCAGTCATCCGGTGATTGCGGCGGTGGCTACCTTCGGTGTATTGATCATGTTATGGATAATTGATAGCGCTGCCGGTAATAGCCTCAGTGAAAACACCAGCTCGACATTTTTTACTTATCTGTCATTGATTCGCCATAACCTGCCCATGTTGCGCGGCATCATCAACAGCAGTGATATTGCGTATTACCTGCTGTTCATTACCGTGTTTATCACCCTCAGCATTCGCCAGCTGGATTCACAACGGTTACAAAAATAATATGGACGTCAGCAAGCAATCCCGCCTCAACTATCGCGTACAAAATATTATTTTTATTTTGTTATTTTTATCTGCAGTCGGACTACTCGCCTGGCTCAGCACGCAACACACGCTTAGCAGTGACTGGACCGCAGGCAAACGCAATTCCCTGGCGGAAGACACGATCAAACTGTTAGAACAAATTAAAGGGCCGGTGAACATTCGTAGTTACCAGGCTGATGACACCACATTACAACTGGCAGTAAAAGAAATCCTGGAACGTTATCAGCAACATAAAAAAGATCTCGAATACCGTTTACTGAATCCTGATCTGGATATAGAAATGGCCAAGGCGGATGACATCACCCAATACGGTCAAACCATCATTAAATACAACGACAAAACCGAACGTATCGACAACCTCAGCGAACAAAATATCACCAATGCTTTGCTGCGCCTGTCACGCAATACGCAACCGGTATTATATTTTTTACAGGGTCATGGCGAACGTAATCCGGTGGATACCAGTGCGGTTGGATACAACACCCTGTCCAGCAAACTCCAGGAACAGGGTTTTGAATTACGCTCACTCAACCTGCTGAAAGATGATCTCAGTGCTGGCAACAGCACCCTAATCATTGCCGCGCCCTCACATGCTTTATTGCCAGGTGAAATTGACAAAATCAAACAGTTCATTCAGGCCGGCGGCCATTTGTTATGGTTGCAGGACCCGAATGTGCCAGCTGAATTATTATCGCTGGCAGAAACCTTACAGATAAGTTTTGTCAATGGCGTGGTTGTTGATAACAACCAGAACCTGCGCATGATGCTGGGTATTTCCCACCCCGCCATTCTACCCATCATCAGTTACAAACTGCATGCCATCACCAAACAAATGCAGTACTTCACACTGTTTACCACGGCGACAGCCATGAATATCAACGAAGACAGCGAATGGCAAGCAACACCGCTGTTGTTAACACAGGACACCAGCTGGGCGGAAACCGACGGTTTCATCATGGATATTGAATTCAATGCCGACAGGGGTGACACCCAGGGGCCTTTAAGCATTGGTTACGCACTGGAACGTACGCCCGGTGATCAACAAAAACCACAACGGGTCGTGGTTATCGGCGACAGCGACTTTGCTTCCAACAACAACATTGGTCATGGCGCCAATCTGGTCTTTATGCAAAATGTGATTAACTGGTTAAGCGAAGATGATGCCTTGATTGCCATTGCACCCAAAAACGCACCGGATATTCAACTGGACCTTGATGACACCAAGATCACCATTATCGGCTTTGGCTTTCTGGTTATTATTCCACTACTGTTACTCATCAGCGGTTTCACCATCTGGTACAAACGGCGTAACCGCTAATGCAAACACGCTGGCTGCTTAATATTTTTTTGCTTCTTGTTGTCGTCATACTGGCAACGTTCGTCTATTTTAGCAGCGATACCCAGCAGCAAAAACTTTCACTCACCAACACTGAAAAACAATCTATACAAACCATTACTATCCCGCGTGAACAGGGTGACATACGCTTACGCAAGCAGAACACGGAGTGGATCATGGAATCACCCTACCAATTGCCCGCTCATGAATTTCGCATTAATAATTTACTGGATTTATTATCCACAAATGTAGACAAAGCCTATGCCGTGGATGATCTGGATTTAAAACAGTATGGACTGGAACCACCACGCGCCATCATTCGCTTCAATGAGACGGAAATCCAATTTGGAAAAATCAATCCGGTTAGCCTGCAACGTTACATCAGGGTGGACGAAAAATTATTCCTGATCAATGACAAGTTGTACCCGTTAATTAGTTCACAACCCAGCAGCTTTGTTGATATATCTCCCTTACCCAAAAACATTAACATCCATAAAATCAGCCTGCCGGATTTCAGTGTAGTTAAAAATGAACAGGGTTTATGGCAAGCCGATAAGCAAAACCAGAACCAGGCCGATCGCATTCAGCAACTCATCGAGAACTGGCAATCCACTCAGGCTTTTGGTGTGCATGCCTACATGCAACGCCCTTCACTCGGCAAGATTACAATCGAATACGCCCAAAGCCACATACAATTTGACATCACCGGCTATGAACCCTGGCTGGTTCTGGCGCGACCCGATGCCGGCGTTGAATATCATTTCGATGCCGGGTTCAGGAGTAAACTGTTGCAGCTACCTGAAACCACAACAACAGAAGCGAAGCAGCATTAATCTTTCAACGCCAAGACATAAAGACCGCAAACATAATGTATTGACTTGAAATTTCTTTGCAGCCTTTGCGCTCTTCGTGTATTTGCGCTGAAACAGCCTGTTTTGATATTTTTTCAACAAACCCATAACACGATAATACTTGTATGCCAGAACTACCCGAAGTTGAAACCACGCGCCGCGGTATCGAACCTCATATTCTTCATAACCTCGTCAGTGATGTCATCATTCGACAGAAACAATTACGCTGGCCGATCCCGGCTGCGATTAAATCCGGCTTAACAGGACAAGGCATAAACCAGGTCACACGTCGCGGCAAATATTTGTTATTGCATACCGATAAGGGCACGGCAATTATTCACCTCGGCATGTCCGGTAGTCTGCGCATTGTTGATACACAAACAGCCGCACGCAAACATGATCATGTTGATATCGTGTTCACTAATGGCAAGATTTTACGCCTGCATGATCCGCGACGATTCGGCGCCCTGTTATGGACGAAAAAAAATCCGCAACAGCATGAACTGCTAAAGAACCTGGGACCGGAACCCCTGGATGATGTTTTTTCAGCCGATTATCTCTATGCCATGTCGCGTTCACGGAAATCCGCTATCAAAACCTTCATCATGAACAGTCACATCGTGGTGGGTGTTGGCAATATTTACGCCAATGAAGCCCTGTTTCTTGCCGGCATCAGCCCGAGACGACGCGCCGATAAAATTACACGACCGCGTTATGAAAAGCTGGTAGCAGCAATCAAACAGGTGTTGGCCGCGGCCATCAAACAGGGTGGCACTACCCTGCGGGATTTTGTGCGAGAAGATGGCCAGCCCGGTTACTTTCAGCAAACCCTGAATGTGTATGGCAAAGCAGGTGGGCCTTGCCCGCATTGTGGCGCATCAATAAAACAATTCAAACAGCAGCAACGTTCCAGCTATTATTGTACTCAGTGTCAGACCTGAGCTATATTGACTGTACTCGTCATTGACTTCGACGATAGTGATTCACGACCAGGGATATACAAGGAGAGGTCATCATGACACGATATCATCGTATTTTAATTTTCTTAATCTACACACTGCTGCTCGTCACTGGATTACTAGTGCAGTCCACCCGCGCACAGGCAGATCACGACAAAACATCACGCACCACCGTCAACCTGATTAAATCTCTCGCTAATTCGGGTCGCGCCGAAGCTCAACATACATTGGCGCAACTGTATTTTAATGGTAACGGTGTTGAGCAGAGTTACGAAAAAGCACTGGAGTGGTTCAGTAAAGCCGCTGAACAGGGTCACACGGATTCCCAAAACAGCCTCGGCATGATGTATGCGAATGGCATAGGCGTAGATATTAACTGCGATAAGGCACAAAAATGGTTCAGCAGCATTAAACCGGGCACATATATTTATCAGCAGGCGCAGGCCAATCTGGCCTGGCTGTTGGCCACCTGCCCACAGGCCAGTTATCGCAATGGACAAAAGGCGCTAAGCATTAGTCAAAACCTGCTACGCCAAAACCAGGAAGCAAACCCGAATTTACTGGACACCCTGGCAGCGGCTTATGCAGAAACCGGCCAGTTCCAGCGTGCCCGTGAAATTCAACAACGGGCCATTGCACTGTTATCCCAGGACCCGGCTGCCAGCACTCGTCTTGACCGATTTAATCAACGTCTTGAGTTTTATCAAACGAACAAACCCTGGCGCAATACGGGAAATTAGCGCTAATTCCCGACACTGGCTTGTATAAATTCTGATTTATTTTAGGATACTGGATACTGATAAGCTGAATTAAACGGTCCTGCTCAATAACCATGACAAAATTCAAAAAACATTCCGAAGTTACTGTTGGTCGTGTCATTAGCGCCATTATTTTTGCGTTACTCATGGCGTTTCTGATCATTTATGCCATTTACTATGATCCTGACAAGGAATATTCCAACAGTTTTTTTGATGATGTCTCCAATGCGGTCAGATGGCGTTAGCCAGTGACCCAAATCCAGGTCATCCAGTCTGACATCACCACACTTGCGGTCGACGCTATCGTCAATGCGGCCAACAACAGTCTTCTGGGTGGCGGCGGGGTCGATGGCGCCATACATCGCGCAGCCGGTCCAGAATTACTGGAAGAATGTCGTCAGTTGCAAGGTTGCGCCACCGGTGAGGCTAAAATCACCCAGGGCTATCAACTACCGGCACGCTATGTGATTCACACCGTGGGACCGGTGTGGAAAGATGGCCAACACAACGAAGCCATCCTGCTCGCCAGTTGTTATCGCAATAGTTTGCAACTCGCGGTTAATCATCACTGCAAGAGCATTGCCTTTCCTGCCATCAGCTGTGGTGTCTATGGTTATCCCTTACAACAGGCGGCGGACATTGCCGTCAGCACCATCCAGTCATTCATCAGCGGGAATGATTCACTGGAAACCATTTATCTGGTGGCGTTTGGCAATGAGATGAACAGCGTGCTGGAACAGGCGCTGAATGGCTAGATTGATATTGCTTTTTTAACCACAGTGGTCCGCAGAGAACAAATAAAATTGTCGTGTGCATTTTTAAAAATCTCTATGACCTCGGTAATTGCTCCTGCATTTCTCTACCACCTGCATCCATGTAGGCGTCTGTGGTTCAGCCTGTATCTATACCCAAACAAAAAAGCCCGCATGACGCGGGCTTTTTTGTTTTCTGTGCTGGTAACTGATTACAGCTTGTCTGCTTCCACTGCCAGGTAATCCGCAACACCACCCGGTGTAGCAGTCATACCCTTGTCACCCTGTTTCCAGCCGGCAGGACATACTTCGCCATGCTCTTCGGTAAATTGCAGGGCATCGATCATGCGCAGCATTTCATCGATGTTGCGACCCAGTGGCAGATCATTCACCACCTGATGACGTACAACGCCATCCTTGTCGATCAGGAAAGAACCGCGGAAGGCCACATTGCCATCGGGAGTTTCAACATCATAGGCCTTGCAGATGGCATGATTCATATCCGCCACCAGGGTATAACGCACAGGACCGATACCGCCCTTGTTCACCGGGGTGTTACGCCAGGCGTTGTGAGTGAAATGGGAATCGATGGAAACACCAATCACTTCCACATTGCGTTTGGTGAATTCTTCCAGGCGATGATCGAATGCGATCAGCTCGGAAGGACACACAAAAGTGAAATCCAGCGGATAAAAGAACACCACGGCATATTTGCCCTTGGTGGCATCTTTAAAATTGTACTTATCAACAATCTCGCTATTGCCCAGAACGGCAGCGGCAGTAAAATCCGGCGCTTCGCGACCTACTAATACACCCATGAAAAGCTCCTGTTATTATTGCTTGGGGAAAAAGGAAATAAAAAAGCCCATGCTATTCTACATCCAGAATATGGCAACATATGCTGCCACAAAGCCCAGTAGATGGGGATAGCCTTGTTCAATTCAAGCCCCGATAGAAAATGAAACCCCTGAATCAGCGTTTTTTTGATCGTGACGCCTGTAACGTCGCCAAAGCCCTGCTGGGTAAAGTCATTCGCCGCAAATACAAGGGCCAGTGGCTTTCGGCCCGGATTATTGAAACCGAAGCCTATTACCTGGAAGACAAGGGCAGCCATGCCTCCCTGGGGTTTACCGAAAAACGCAAAGCCCTGTTCATGCCCGCCGGTACTATTTATATGTATTACGCCCGTGGCAAGGATTCACTCAATATCAGTTGTCGCGGCGAAGGCAATGCGGTGCTGATCAAGTCCGCCTTTCCCTACGAAGATGCAAGCACCGGAAAAAATGCCCTGGCCACCATGCAACAACTTAACCCGTCCGCGGATGGCAGCTTGCGCCCCTTACACAAATTATGTGGCGGCCAGACCCTGTTGTGCCATGCACTTTCGCTCAAGGTACGGGACTGGGATCAGCAACAGTTTGACCTCAACAGCTTTTACTTTGATGATGTCGGCATTCAGCCGCAACGCATTATCCAGACCACACGCCTCGGCATTCCTGCTGGCCGAGATGCGCATTTGCCATATCGATTTATCGATTATGAATACGCCCCCTACTGCACCCGCAATCCCCTGACCCGGAAAAACTGGGTGGCAGGAAAACACTATATTCTGTTGCCCAACGACCGATGAATGCCCGAAAACCCCTGCGAGATGAAAGCAAACAAAGGATGACCGGTGTTATGTTTTTTAATTCCACTTTGTGTAACATAGAACACAGACACCACAAAACACGATACTGATTCGCCAGACTCCCTCCCTTGGCGTGCCGCATGGACAGTGCTGCACCAGTATGATTTTGCATAATGTGATACGTCTACACGCTGTTTCAGCTGCAAACCGGGAAACCGAGGTTGGCGATGCCAACCACTTGCCATACAAAGGAGAAGGCAATGCAAATCGGAGAACAGGCATATGTCGCCGTTATAGTCGATGATGATGCACAGGACAAATGCAAATACTGCGGTAAACCCAAACACCCGTTCGCTGCCCATCCGGGTAACAACATCGGCAATGGCCAGAAATTACGTGCCAGTATTATCAGCGATGTAAAACAACACCACTGGTATACAGGCTCAGGCTCATTACAGGCCCATCACCTCATTTGTTCAGAAGCCATGGATGACGACAACTGGTCGGACTGGTGTTTCGAGTTTGGCTACGATATCAATGACAAACTCAACGGCATTATGCTGCCCAACACCATGGCACTCGCTTGCCAGTTACATGTTGCCCTGCATAGAAGTAATCACAGCGCTGGCCAGGCGGAAGGTACGGCTTATCCAAAAACCGTTAAATCAAAACTGGATCCCATTGGAAATGATATTAAATCCGGCAAATACTGCTCCAACCCGGATGCACTGGTGAATGAATTAAATGACCTGAGCACATTCATATTGAAAAAGGTGGATCAGTTCAAATGGACGCTGACCAAGGATGGCAAGGATTACAAAGCCGGCGGTAACGGCTGTGCCGGCGTCACCAGCCTGACCGACAAACCAAATTGCGCCTGCCCCGCCAACCGATTGCACAATCTAGGCAAGACGCCCGGTTCGCCATTTCCCCGCAATATGTCACCCCTGCAAATAGGAAAATAATATGCAGCAAGATGATTATTATGTAATCGAATCAGAAAATAATGATGACTATCCCCTGTTCGCCTGGGATCAGGCCAGCGACGATTTAATCAAGGGCACGACGGCAAGTTCCACCGCACCGCGTCAGGTGCGCCTGGGCGACCCCCTGTCACCCCGGTATCAGCTGGTGGATTACCATGTCATGCCCGAACCGGTGATTTCCGCCCGGCTGAGAAATGAACTGCTGATGCAGCACATCGAGGGCATTCAGTTGCTGCCACTAATCGTTAACCTGCCCAAACCCCAGCCGCCACTGGTCGATGCCTACTGGTTATTGCACCCCTGCAATGCTATTGCCTGTATCGACCAGGCAAATTCCGATATCGAATATTCATCCAGCGGCAATACCATTTTCGGCATCGACACACTGGCGCTGGATACAAAAGTGCTGGAGGCCATACCACTGGAAAAACGACTGATTTTTGTGCTGGCCGAGAATGTATCGGTTTACCTGTTTCACAAATCTATCGTGGAAAAAATTCAGCAGGGTAATTTCAAGGGCTGTCGCTTTTTTAAAGTAAGCGAATGGAATAGCGATGTTGCTTTTGAATAATCCGCCAATGTCGTTCATCACAAACCTCCTTGACCAGACTTTTTTAACGGTTTGTTACAACTGTAGCAATGTTGTTGACCGGTTTATGATGTAAGATTTGCACCCTTTATTTCCAGCCTGTTTTTTCAGGGTACAGCGACTGCCTCATGAGCCGGGTTAACATTTTTATTGCGCTTGCCATATCGGCGCTGAGTATCACGCTGTGGGCATTAGCCAATCGTCCGGATGTAGAACCCGCATGGCCCGAAACCATTCAAGGCTTTGCCTTTGCGCCGATGCGTGCAGATCACAACCCCATCGAGCACCTGTTACCCTCCGCTGATGAAATCGATGAAGACCTTGCATTGCTGGAAACCAAAACCCACGCAGTACGCACCTACAGCGTAGAAGGTTCACTGGCCGACATTCCGTTACTGGCGAAGAAACACAAGATCAATGTCACACTGGGTGCGGCAATCGATAACAACCTGGAAAAAAATGCCGAAGAATTACAGAACCTGATCAACATTGCAGATCGTCATCGGCATAATGTAGTTCGCGTGATCGTCGGTAACGAAGCCATACTCCGCGGCGATGTATCGGTGGCACAATTGATTACCTACCTCAAACTCGCCCGCATGCAGCTTGATATTCCTGTGAGTACCGCCGAACCCTGGCATGTGTGGATGAAGCATCCGGAACTGGCGGCCAACGTTGATTATCTGGCGGTGCACATGCTGCCCTACTGGGAAGGCGTACATATCGATTCCGCCGTGGATTATGTTGTCGATCGCATTAACGACCTCAAACACTTGTACCCGAACAAACCCATTGTCATTGCCGAAGTCGGCTGGCCCAGCAATGGCCGCACCCGTAAGGAAGCGGTGGCATCAAAAGCCAACGAAGCAATTTTCCTGCGCCGTTTTTTACAACGCGCCGAACAGGAACACTATATTTATTATGTGATGGAAGCTTTCGACCAGCCCTGGAAGCGTGAAAACGAAGGCGCAGTCGGCGCCTACTGGGGTGTGTATGATGTGGAACGCCAGCCCAAGTTTGAATTTTCCGCGCCCATCGTGAGCATTCCCCACTGGCATATTCTGGCGGGCATATCCATTGTTATTGCCGCCGTTACCTTCGCCCTGTTACTGGTGGATGCCATGTCGCTGACATTTCGTGGCCGTGGCTTTCTTGCATCCGTCGCCTTCTTCGCCGCCACCGCCGTGGTGTGGATTGTGTATAACTATACCCAGCAATACTTCACCCTCAGCACCATCATCGTCGGTATCTTGATGTTATTTGGCATGCTTGGTGTGGTGGTGGTATTACTCATCGAAGCCCATGAATGGGCTGAAACCGTCTGGGTAAAGGAACGACGACGCCCGTTCAAACCGATACCGGTGGATGACAAAGACCTGCCCATGATTTCCATTCATGTACCGGCCTACAACGAACCACCGGAGATGATGATTGAAACCTTAAACGCACTGGCACAACTCGACTACCCGCGTTTCGAAGTCATCGTCATTGACAACAACACCAAAGACCCCGCCGTGTGGCAACCGGTGGAAGCGCATTGCAAAACACTGGATGAACGTTTCCGATTTTTTCATGTTGATCCACTGGCAGGTTTTAAATCCGGTGCCTTAAATTTTGCTCTGGAACACACCGCGGATAACGCAGAGATCATCGCCGTTATCGACAGCGATTACATTGTGGAACCCGGCTGGTTACGCGATCTGGCACCGCAGTTCCTGCAAAACGATGTCGCCATCGTGCAGGCACCGCAGGATTATCGCGACGCCGATGAAAATGCATTCAAGGCCATGAGCCACGCCGAATATCGCGGCTTCTTTTATATCGGCATGGTCACACGCAACGAACGCAATGCCATTATCCAGCACGGCACCATGACCATGGTACGACGCAATGTACTGGAACAAAGTGGTCGCTGGAGTGAATGGTGCATCACCGAAGACGCCGAACTCGGCCTGCGCATTTTTGAGCTGGGTTACAAGGCCATGTACATTCCGAAAAGTTATGGCAAAGGATTAATCCCGGATACATTTCTGAGTTACAAAAAACAACGCTCGCGCTGGGCTTATGGCGCCATGCAAATCATGAAACACCATGCACGGCAATTATTCACCCGCATCAACAATAAACTAACCACAGGGCAACGCTATCATTTCGTGGCTGGCTGGTTACCCTGGATAGCAGATGGTGTGAACCTGTTATTCAACCTCGCTGCACTGGGCTGGTCCATTGCCATGATTACAATGCCGCTGAAATTTGATCCACCCTTAATTATTTTTTCATTACTGCCACTGGCCTTGTTCTGTTTCAAAATCGCAAAGGTAGTTTTTATTTATAAACACGCACGCATCGTTGGCACCGCACCGCAAACCATTGCCGCTGCTATTGCTGGCCTGGCGTTATCGCACACCATAGCCATTGCCATGGTGCAAGGATTATTTACCAACGATAAACCCTTTATGCGCACACCGAAAAAGGCGCAGAGCGTTGCCTTGTTCCGAGCACTGGATGCCTCACGTGAAGAAAGTTTATTTGCCATTGCACTGTGGTTAGCCGCAGGTGCGATTGCATATATGATTGGTACCGACACGCTGGATTTGGTGTTGTGGATTATTGTGTTGCTGGTGCAGTCCTTACCCTATGTTGCGGCGTTGGTGATGGCGATTATCAGTGCCTATCCAAAACTGAGTGCGAAGCTGGTGTGCGGTGGGGTTTGTAGTAATGAGAATTTGAAACGGGCTCGTAAAGAGCGGACTGTGATTGGTAAATAAACCTTCGTCATTACTACGTCATTCCATTTTCCTAATATCTCACTACTCACGTCATTCCGGCATGCTTTTGGCCGGAATCCAGAAATTTTAGTATCCAATTAACTGGTAACTACCAACAGTAATTTTCTTGTATACATTGCTTTTCGCCCCTAGGCGACTCACTTTTCTGCCTTCAGCAGCAGAAAAGTAAGCAAAAGAATGCCGCCCCAAGAAAGTTTGCCCTGCGGGTCCCCGAGTAATGCATCTTTGCCAACGGGCCGTCTTGATTCGCCGTCGTGGCTCAACAAGACTAAATCGACCAATCCCTGGTCGATTTGCCCTACCAAAGCTGCATGACTCGGCAAACTTTAAAGGGGGAAATAATTCAGCGCTACGCGCTCCAATCCTCCCTCCCTTGACGGGAGGGAGTTA
>JBFHPZ010000036.1:0-11468 GCA_041592495.1 Gammaproteobacteria bacterium
AGCCAGGCGATGATGAATATGAGTAAAGCCAGCGTTAAACCGCTAACGGGTAAGGCAATATGAGGGCCTAAAAGTGGATTCAGAATATTTTCCCTAAGCAGTCCATTCAGAATGGCGCAAACAACCAGTATGAACCAGACGCCAATGGATTTAACAATAAGCAAAGTCATGGATCATATTTCCGATCATTTCAGCAACCCCGGATTTCACTTGTGAATTATTTTTTGCCAATCGATTTTATTCGCCTGTTGCTCAAAGCCCGTCATTGGTTTATGCAATTGATCAACAAGGAATGTGCGTTTAATTATGTATTATTCGAAATCATATTTCTATCAACTGCAATGAATGCATGCAATGGAAATGGCTTTATGCATATGATTTTAATCATATGCGCTTAAGAATAAAATGTGCCAGCAATAAACGTCTTTCGAGAATTATTATGGTTAATTGATATGTCTTAACAAGCAAAGAATTAATGCTGTATTAATACAGTCAAACATCATTTGAATCTGGTTTTAGATATTACAAAGCGTTAGATTAAAACCGTGGATGTCATAATTTTGGGGAATCATTATGTCATACCGGCGTTTGGCTTATTTGACGGTTTTTTTGCTTATTTCATCAAGCCAGTTTAGTTCCTGTAGCTGTAGTGAATCCAGTGGGGGATCTTCAGGCTTATCTAAATACTCGACTTTTCCCGGCGAGATTCTAAGCATAAACGATGCTTCCATAGTCGATGACTCAGTTGTCAGTATTTCCTTCAAAGGTGAAAATAATTATGTCATTGATATTCAGGTAGCGGATACCGATACAGGCGTCGCACGATTTGCGGTGCCGGTATTTATCGACACTACTGCGGTGAGTTTTGATGATGGGGCTTTTTCTTCTGCAGAAGTCATTGTTAGCCTGAATGGAAAAGACATAGCCACACCTTTGTTGATTAACCCCCTGCCGTCCCTGAGTGGTATTAATCCGGGGTTTATCTACAAGCAGTTTCTGCAAGTCTCAATCGATGAATACAATCTGGCCATTGTCCAGTTCAATCAAATGGCAACGAATGGCTATGATGTTTCAGCCGAAATTGCTGCTATTAATAACCAACTCGATTATCTGAATGCATTGGTCGGTCAAATCGATTTGCTTATGGCAGGAACCATATCCAGTATATCGATGGGAAATGAAACCTTAACTGCCGCAGATATTCAGGTGATGGAAGAAGTGATGGCGGCTTATGTAGGGGGAGTGGCTGATTACCTGCAAACCACAGCCACCAGTAGTAAAACATTGGGAAAATCACAGGTGTTAGTGCGCAGTATTACCGAGCAGGATTGTTATAACGCAGTGAATGGTGACACCAGTTCACCAGCCTATGATCAATGCGTGAAAATTGTTCGACAAATCGAATATGTCATTTCCGAAACCAAACGTGGTGTTAAAGGTGCTGCTGCATTGCTTGCAGGTGTGACAGTGGGTGTTGCGGTGTGGGCCAAGGTCAGCGCAGGTTGGGCTGCAGCCGAAGTGGGTAAGGCAGCAGGCATTTCACTGGCGTATCTCAGAGCAACTTTCGATACTTTCAGCTCAAGCGTTACCAATAAACTGAGTGATGCTTTCAATAATGATAATCGTCCATCATTCGATGATGGCAAACGCCTGATCAAGAATGCAGTTGATGTTGGAGCACAATGGATCTCGACTGTTCCCGGACAAATCGGTGAATTTTTTAACTGGATTTCCACCGGCTCAACTCTTCTCGACGGCGCAAAGGATCTGGATGCCACCCGTTGTGCTCCGCCTCCATCCAGTAATAAATATTATCCAGTTATATTGGCGGCTGTCGTAGACGAGTTTTGTGATGACTATGATCCCACTATCATTGATCAGGTATCGTTCCTGCTGGCTGAAGTGGTGTTTGATAATTTGAATTACGCCCATGCTTCCATCGGGTTCATGGCCACCCAGGTTTTCTATGAGGGAAGCGTTACCTATACCGATAGTTACCTGAATGAGATTACCCGAACCGGTTACCCAACGGTTTATGCCGAAGCAAGTAACGGTCTGCATTTTATGTTGATTATGAATCAGGATTTAATTAATGGTCCGGGAGACTATCCCGTGACCACGGATGACGTCGTGCCAGGTGAGAATGGTTATGTCACCCTGTTTCTGGATACACCGGATATTATAGAGGAAGACAGCAATGGACCGGTTGGATTTATGCAGGTGACTGGAACACTGTCGCTGGATGAATATGGTGAAAATATCGGTGATCGTATCAAAGGTACATTCGATATCGATATGGCGGGCAGCCGCACAATTTGCCTGGATATTAGCTGCGAAAATGATTATCAGGAAAATATTACCGGCAATGTGAATGGTTTGTTTGATGGCTTCCTGCAGGATCCATCAACCCTGTTTTAACTACAACAGAAGGAGGTCTATGATCGAAATTAAATACCAGACCCTTATCGATAGGGCAAATCGATAAACTCTTGTTGTAATAAAAATGGGTGGCCCCTGAGGAGGGCCACCCAATTCGTTTATTTTAATAGTTTTAATAATGTCTTGCAGGATGATGATTAATCATCATTACGTCCGTGACGATATTTTCCATGATGCTTGTCTTTGGTGATTGCCCAGGTGGCATCGCCATCAACTGCAGCGGAATGCTGTACATTCACAAACATGGTTTTGGGATCTTTACCGAAGTAAATACCGGTACCTTCAGCTTCAGGATCAGTCAATGATGCGAAATGCTCAATGCCATCTGCAGCGCCGTCATTATTGCGATCTCTTTCAGCAATCCAGATATCAGAAGGGATGTTGTCTTCAATCATAACCAGTTTGCCATCGGGCGTAGCGGCCAGGTTATCTACCTTGGCAAAACCGGTGATCTTGTTGGCTTTATCTTCAACAGGCGCATTCATGCCAGGTTTAACATAGTTGACCACTTCCAGGTTCCACAGGTTGATCGCCAGAACACGACCGGCATAACCCAGGCCTTCAGTGACAGCAACATATAAAGTGTTGCCGATAACCTGAAGATCTTCAGGACGCTGATAGCTGGTGCCACCGAATTCAGTACCGGACAGGCGAGCGTTTGATGGATCGATAGGACCTACCCATTCACCCTGACCAACGCCATCATCACCCGTCACTTTCAGCGCATAAAGGCTACCGGAAGACAAATCACCATATGTGTCAGGAACGAACTTATAGATGCCGCCACCGTAACCGGACGTCTGGCCACGGAATTCATCAACAACATAAACAGAACCATCAGGACCCACCTGTATACCTTCGTGTGCCAGCAGGCCAACAGCAGGACGCTCTACTACAGTACCGGACATCATGTCATGTTTGTCCAGTGTCAGCTCAAACAGACGACCGTTAGTTGTTTCTTCTGCAAACAGAACAGTGCCCCATGGTGTCCAGACGATGCCATCTACGGCAGTCCATGATGGATCTTGAGCAATAATTTTTGCTTCGCCGGTTTTCAGGTCAACCACAGAAACTGCACCACCTTCCGTATATTCGCTACCAAGACGTACCTCATGGGTGCGATAAAGAAAACGACCCGCTTTAAGGCCGGTTTCATTAACGGTGTTCATGTCATTCCAGTCATCACGACCACCGTCATAAATATTCAGATCAGATTCGTTAGAAACAACAGTTTGTGAAAAACCTTCGGGTATCAACCAGGGTTGAGTGGCATCCCATTCTGCGTCGTAGGCTGAACCGGCAATGGGTTCAAACTTGAAAGGACCTGTTCTATGATTTTTGTCTGCAAACGCATTGGCTGAAACTGCAAGCACTGCAGCAACTGAACATGCAATAAGTTTCTTCTTCATCTGTCAAAACCCTCTGATAACAATTTATGGTAAAGACAAGGCGAGAAATAGATAAACTCGCTACTTGCCGTCGCTCATGAACTGAGCGTGCGGCAACTATGCGTGACGGGCGTTAAAGAATATTGACTGTTAAATGAAAGATTCGTTACAGATAAAAAATAAAAGGAACGATTCTGTTAGCGATTCGGTTCGTAGGCATCATATTGGGGCAGGTCACCACAAATATCTTCCCAGTTAGCTTTGGAGCTGGCAAAAATATGAGCTTCGGGGCGCTCGGTAATATCACTCTCAATAGTACCCAGGCGCACCCGAACCTGAGCCGGTTTTGATATGGTTTTACTCATAATAGGAGAGCCGCAGACTTTGCAAAAGTATTTGGTCTGGCCGGGTGTCGATTCATAGCCGGTTAATTTGTCTTCACCGCTTACAAGATGAAACTGAGCGCTGGCTACAATGCCATTAGTGGCAAAAGCACTGCCCTGGGCTTTTCTGCACCGGGAACAATGACAATAAATAATATTGCGTATGCCACCGGTAATTTCGAATCGAATGGCACCGCATAAACAACCGCCTTTATACATTTTCTGTTCTCCCTGATTAAGTCAGTTTCAGGATTTAGTTAAAGGTATTTCCAGAAAAACCGTAACTTCGCTCAACCCTGGCGATATGCACATGAAATTGTTCATACCATGTTTCTTTTCCGGCTTTTTGCGCCATCAGGTGTTCCGAATGCTGCTTCCATTGTGTAATAGACGCTTCATCCCGCCAGTAGGATACAGTAATGCCCAATCCATTTTTGCGCACCGAATCCACGCCTATAAAACCAGGCTGTTTATGCGCAAGTTCCAGCATACGTTCAGCAGTTTCATTATAACCGGCATCAATATCGGTTCGTACTGATGTAAAGATTACAGCATAGTATGGCGGTTCAGGTGTGATAGCGATTTTATCCATAGAACTATTTTTCCATTTTGTTCTGTTGCTGGTGTTTTGCCAGGAAGCGGTCAAGATTGTTTGCAAACGCCTGACGATCGCTGGTATTTAATGGCGGCGGCCCGCCGGTATTGATACCGCTTGCGCGCATGGTATCCATGAAGTCACGCATGTTGAGTCGGCTGCGAATATTCTCACGGGTATAAAACTCACCCCTGGGATTGAGTGCATGAGCATCCTTTTCGATGGCCTCGGCAGCCAGTGGAATATCGGCAGTAATAACGAGGTCACCCGCAGATAAACGCTTAACGATTTCATTGTCGGCAATATCAAACCCGGATGCTACCTGAAGCGTTTTAATGTATTTTGATTTTGGCGGGTTTAATCCCTGATTAGCGACGAGGGTTACTAGAACGCCAGTTCTGTTGGCGGCACGATATAAAATCTCTTTTATAACATTGGGGCAGGCGTCTGCATCGACCCATATTTGCATCTGATGTGTCTCTTTGACTTGGTTTTTATTGCTGTGTTTCTAGCTGAATATTTATAACGCCATGATTTACATGGCTTATATACAGGTTGTCAAAAATTGATAAATGCCATTATATAACACTATGTTGTCTGGTTTTGTATTGATTTTTACAGAAAATTTACGCATTTTTGCAAGATTGAGAATAGTTATTTTACATACTGGCCAGATAGAGTAGGGACTCAAAGTATTAGACGGCTTTTGTTATGTCACTATTCTTGCCAGCACTCAGAGTGATGGGTGTAATGCTAAAGATATTGAGCTTGTTACTCTTGCTGCCCGTAATGGAGTGGTCAGATAATAAGATGGTATTTGCCAGCTATAGTTTGATCTTGCTAATTATAGGACTGACTATTGCCCTGGGTCTTAGAAAAAAAATAGAACATATCAATTCAAGGCAAATGTTTATCATCACTGTGGCCAACTGGTTTGGTATCAGTATTTTGGCAAGTATTCCCTACATATTCTCCAGTCTGCATTTGTCTGTTTCAGATGCTGTGTTCGAATCAATATCAGGTATTACAACCACCGGCTCAACAGTAATCACCGGGCTTGATAGCCTGCCAGAAGATATTTTACTGTGGCGTTCAATTACACAATGGATTGGTGGGGTCGGCATTATAGGCATGGCTGTCGTTATTTTGCCATTTCTGAAAGTCGGTGGAATGCGTCTGTTCAGGACGGAATCATCGGATTGGTCAGATAAGGAAATGCCGCAAACACAAAAGTTCTTGTCATATCTTGTTACAAGTTACGTTATTCTCACTGCACTATGTGCTGTAGCCTATGACGCTTCTGGAATGACCGCATTTGAGGCGGTCAATCATGCAATGACAACTATATCCACTGGTGGTTACTCCACATCTGATCTTTCTTTAGGGCATTATAAAAATCACACAATACACTGGATTGCCGTGGTGTTTATGATCCTTGGTAGTGTGCCTTTTGTTATTTATGTACAATTAATATCCAACAGGCGAATAACTATCGATCAACAGGTTAAGGCCTTTTTGTTAATCATTTTGGCTTCATCCCTTGTCCTTGCAAGTTATTTATATATTGTTAATGATATGGATTTTATGAGTGCGGCTACACAGGCGGCATTGAATGTAACATCAATTGTTACTACTACAGGATTTGTTGGTGATAACTATGCAACCTGGGGTAATGTTGCACTATGCCTGTTTTTCTTTCTTACATTTATTGGAGGATGTTCAGGATCTACAAGTGGAGGTATTAAAGTATTCAGGTTTCAGATGTTTTTCCTGATCCTTAGGGAGCAAATAATCAAATCTGTACATCCCAGGGCAGTAGTCAACTTGCAATATAATAAAAAAGACATGAATAAGGATGTTATCGATTCATCCATATCATTTATGTTTATGATTATGGTGAGTATATCCGTGCTGACATTGCTCTTGTCTTTTACAGGTCTGGATCTTATAACCAGTTTAACAGGTTCAATTACTGCCTTAATGAATGTTGGACCCGGAATGGGAGATATTATAGGGCCAGCAGGTAATTTTCATTCCTTGCCAGACTCGGCAAAATGGATTTTATGTGTAGGTATGTTGTTGGGAAGGCTGGAGTTATTGACTATTGTGGTATTATTCTCTCCTGTCTTCTGGCGAGGATAAATCATGCCTAATCTGCGGCGCTATTTTCCGGTAACAATACCTGTTGTTGTTCCATTGATAGCCACTATATTTGCGTTTCAGATAGAAGATCATTTGCCCAAAGGCAATATCTCACTTGTTTACCTGAGTGCAATCCTGCTTGTTGCCGTCAGAACAAATATGAAAACAGCATTGTTATGTGCTGTAACCAGCTTCATAACCTATAACTACTTCTTCACTGAGCCAAAATATTCTCTAATCATGATCCATGAGGAAGATATTTTAACAGTAGGTTTCTTTATGCTCATGGCTGCTATTACCGGGCACCAGGCTGCCAGGGTTCGTGAGCAATACTATAGAGTTCAGGCCAGGGAACGATTTATGCGGGTGCAATTCGAAATGTCGGAGAAACTGGCATCAGCGATTGATAATGACACCATATACAAAACACTCACTGAAGCGATCACAAAAATTACCGGGCTAAGGTGTGTTATTGTACAGTTAACCGATAAATTTACCATTATATTTGGCTCGATGGAAAATGCTTGCTTGAATAACGCATACAAAAAATACATTTCCTTTTATAAAGACAAACCAGCATCAGATGATAATTTGTTCTGTGATCAGGAATTTTGTTTTTCTACCAACGAACTCAGTAAGACTGATAATATCCTGATTCTGACTGAACTTGATAAAGACAGAAACAAATCCAGCGAGTTCCTGATTTCAGTGAATGCGCTTGTTCAACAGGCCGTGCTTGCACTAGCGCGTATGAAGTTAATTGAAGATTTGCAAAAAGAACGCCTCGAGAAAGAACAGGAGCTATTAAGATCTGCTCTGTTATCTTCAGTATCCCACGATTTAAGAACGCCATTAGCCTCGGTATTAGGTGCAACAACCAGTTTAATGGAATTAAATGATTCCCTGACCGAACAGCAAAAAAGTGAACTCCTTGAAGCAATACTAAACGAAACGAAACGACTGGATCGTTATATACAGAATCTTCTTGATATGACGCGACTTGGAAGGGGCGACCTTAAACTGGAAAGAGACTGGGTTGCCTGGGAGGATGTTCTAAATGTTGTACTTAAAAGGGCAAAGCCATTATTGTCTACACAGAAATTTGTTACCCGTAGTGATGATGATATACCATTAATTTATGTGCATCCGGCATTAATCGAACAAGCTATTTATAATGTGATCGAGAATGCAATTAAGTTTTCTCCAGAGTACGCCACTATAGATATTACCGCGCAACTAAACAACAATAAACTCATTATAGATATCAGTGATTATGGCCCCGGTATACCGGACGATGAAAAAAAACTTGTATTTGATATGTTTCATACCGTAGGGCGAGGTGACAGGTATCCTTCCGGGACAGGTTTGGGTCTTGCTATTTGCAAAGGAATGATAGGTGCACACGGCGGTGATGTAACGGTTAAAGATGCACCAAATCACAAAGGCACATTAGTAACAATCAGTCTTCCAATCAGCAGGCCAGAGATAGAAAAAGGAATTGATTAATGACCAGTATCCTTATCATCGATGATGAACCACAAATTCGGCGATTCCTGCAAATAGGACTTTCATCTCAAGGTTATCAAATATTCGAATCACCGAATGGTGGGCAGGGGTTATCCATTGCCGCACTGGAGGTGCCGGATATGATTATTCTTGATCTTGGTTTACCTGATATTGATGGACAGGATGTATTAAAACAATTACGTGAATTTTATTCAGGCCCAATCATTGTATTGTCTGTACGTAATTCAGAGAATGAAAAAGTTACCGCTCTCGACTCCGGTGCCAATGATTATATGGTAAAGCCATTTGGTATAAAGGAATTGCTGGCGAGAATCAGAAGCCTTTTGCGACTATATGGAGACAAACAAGCTATTTCGCCTGTATTCGATGATGGTAATTTGCATATTGATTTAGCAAACAGGCGCGTACATGTTGGTGAAGATGAAGTAAAGTTGTCCCGTAAAGAATTCGACTTGTTACGAATGTTAATGACCTATTCAGGTCGTATAGTAACGCAACAGCAATTGTTAAAGGAAATATGGGGTGATTCACATGCAGAAGACAGTCACTATTTGCGCATATTTATCGGCAAAATAAGGACCAAACTGGGTGACGATCCATCGAACCCGAAATATATCGAAACCGAACCTGGAGTTGGTTACCGGTTTTTGCCTACAGTGTGAACCAGCCTGGTTCAGTTGTTCTCCGAATTAAATTGTCTGCTTAATTCCAGCAGACAGTTAGCACATAAACAATCTGAATATTGTGATGCAATGTAAACTCGATGTGCCTGTAGTAGCAAAATAGATTCACATTGGCAGCTTTCAATCATGTTAGATTTGCATTCAAAACGGGCTTTACAGCGAGGGCATTGTTTTATTTCAGCTTCGATCATGTTGCAAGGGCTTGAGCTTATGGATATTGTCTTCCCAGTTTTGCCCGTCAAATGATGTAATGTTAATTGATTTGATCGTGGCATCTTCCAGACAGCGTACATTGACGCTGATACCATCTGGATGGGAACGTGGGATATAAAATGACTTGATGCCGCAAGTTTTACAAAACAGGTGTTTCGCTTCGTGGGTATCAAAAGTATAAGTTGTTAAATTTTCCTGGCCACTGAGTAAATGAAACTTATCCCTGGGCACAATCAAATGTAAATAACCGGAACGTGAGCAGATAGAGCAGTTGCACTCGCTAACTTCCAGGTCAGCGGGTGCCTCTACTTCGTAGTTTACTGCGCCACAATGGCAACTGCCTTTGTGAATCATCAATAAACCTGGTGTGCTTATTCCATTTTGTTGAGCCATTCTAGAACATTGGTGGTGAGTTGTTGTTCTTCACCATCCCACATGTGATCTGCGCCTTTTACAATTTTCTGGGTATAGGCGGTACTTGCCGCAATTTTTTTACGATCACCGGCGGTTTTGATTACCTGCTCAAGATCTTCCGAGCCATACATGTCCAGCATGGGAATTTTTATTTTACTCAGTGAAGTTGCCGTCGAGAATTCCTCGGGATCATTCTGGTAATGGGCGCTGCTGCCAATGATGGCCAAGCCTTTTATCGGAGCATCGTTATAGGTGGCGACATAGTGAGATGCCTGGTGACCACCACGACTATGACTAATGATATACAAGGGTGATTCATCATCGTTATATGCGTATTCAATCGCTGCCTTGATACGTGCATCGGTATTAGCAAACAACTTGGCTGCTGCGGAGATCGGGAGGTCTTCCGGAATATAGGGCATTTGTACGGCAATATTTCTCCAGCCATTTTCGGCCAGTGCTGCACGTAAAGGGGCAATAACCTGTGCCCAGTTAGGATGGGCGCCATTACCATGAACCAGTATGACTGTACCTTTGACGGGCTCGCTTTCCGCGGGTGTATCCAGAGCAAAAACCTGTTGTCCATCAACTTCGAGCCATATCGGGTCGCCACTTAGTAGTTGTTCTTCAATCTGGACGGCGACACGTTTTTCACGTTCTTTATCTGTTATCTCAACTGCAAATATCTGTGTGGTAAAAAGCAGGGTGAGTATTAATATGTTTAGTGCGGTGGTTTTCAAGCGAATTCTCCTCAGGTATGTGTGAGTCGTATTGTGATGTGCTTATTTTTATCGGAAGCTAATTAATTACAAAGTTTGACCTGGTTACGGCCTTTCTTTTTCGCGACGTAGAGTGCATCGTCTGCTTTGGTTAGCAGGCTTTCGAGTGACTCGTAGTCCTTATCGCAGGTGGCTACACCCAGGCTGGCGGTAATGTTGAATTGATTTTGTTTAATGTTCACAACCATGTTGGCAATTTCATTGCGTAGTCTTTCCGCCAGCAAACCACCTTTGACCAGATCGGTTTCAGGCAGTATCAGGGCAAACTCTTCTCCACCCATGCGGCCAATGATGTCTATTTCCCGTACCAGGGTAAGCAAGGTTTTGGCAAAGTCCTGTAAGACCTTGTCTCCAACAGCATGGCCATAATTGTCATTGATGTGTTTGAAATGATCGATGTCGATCATCATGACGGTGATCGGATGGTAAAAACGTTTGGCCTGTTTAAAGGCGCGTTCACCCAGCTGGAAAAAGGCACGACGATTATTCAGGCCGGTCAGTTCATCGGTATTAGCCAGTTGTTCGGCACGCTGCTTGGCACGACGCAATTCCTCTTCCATGACTTTGAGATCGGTGATGTCAGTAGCGATTTCCATGCGTACCAGACGGCCATCCGTCCACACGATTGCCTGGTCACGGCACTGATACCAATGGCCGGTGACCGTATTCTGAAATTCCCACACATGTACGCCCGTAGGATTGCCATCCTCGTCCAGTAATCTGTCATTAGTGCAGAATTCACAGGGTTGATCCTGCCCTTTCTGCAATAATTTCCAGCAGGTTTGTCCGTTCGGTTCACCCCAAATCTTTTTGCCGTATTGGTTGAAGAACAGCAACTGGTGTGTTTCCATGTCGCTGACATATACCAGGGCATCGAGGCTATCCAGCACAGTGGAAATGCCGTG